>CAYZSQ010000005.1:0-27567 GCA_964479785.1 uncultured Methanomassiliicoccales archaeon | reverse complement strand
AGGGGGCTGATGGCCAGCGGCCTGATCTACATCCTGGGGCTGTGCCTCCCCCAGGCCCCTGAACTCCAGGCCAACCTCCTGGTGGTGGTATGCATAGTGGCGTCCTGCGTGGTGTTCTCCATGCTTGGCATGGCGGCCGCACTGATAGCCAAGTCCCATCAGAGCATGGCCACGTTCAACAGCCTGGTCATCCTGCCGATGACATTCCTGTGCGGCACCTTCTTCTCGGTGTCCGATCTGAACGTCGTGTTCCAGGCCATCCTGTACTGCCTTCCGCTGACCCATGCCAGCGAATGCATAAGGGCGGCGGCGCTGCCCGACTACCTGGACTTCCCAGTGCTGTCCCTCCTCGTCCTAGTGGCGTTCGGCATCGCGTTCTATGCGCTGGACTACTGGTTGCTGAAGACCCGCAGGGTGTGATCGGTTCCCGCGGACTCCGTGAAGGATCTCGTCCAGGATGTACATCGCCCCCTGGATGCCGTAGACGGGGCGGGGGATGACGTCATCCAGGCCCATCGACGAGTGCCCGATGGGTATCCCTGTGGAGCACTCCCCGGCCAGGGCCATCGTTGCGGCCGTGACCCCGTCGCAGAGGACAACATCCGACCCGGGGGACGGCTCCCTCCCCCAGGCGTCCGGGAAGCCGATCCCCTCTAGGAAACCCCTCAGCTTCTCGGCCTCCGTCTCATCGGACCCTGGATCCACCGTCACCTCCCGGGGGGCCATGGACAGCCATCCGTAGAGCCACTCAGCCAGTGGTCTGGCCACCGAGGCCGTTGCCGCCAGCGAGAACGTCGTTCCCCGAATCCTCGCCGAACTGTACCTCATGTCCGAGAACTTCCGGGCGACCCTACGCGCCTGCTCGTCGACCCTAGCGACCGCGGCGGAAGGGTCCCTGCCGGTGGCCTCCCCCACGGCCTCCAGCCATGCGCGCACCCCGTCGAAACCGACCGGCGCCCCGGCAGGGGAGCGCACGGACCGGATGCCGCGGCCGTCGTACCACCGGGAGAGGCCCGCGCACATCTCCGGGCAGACGGCCACGTTCGTCTCCGCCCTCACGGAATCAGCGAGTTCCGATGCGGACGAGCCCGCCCCGGGGGTGGCGATGACCCTGAGCCCCATCTCTCCCAGTAGCGACTCCATCTCCTCCCTGGCGGCCCGCCAGTCCTTGTCCAAGATGGACAGCCCCAGAAGGTTCACCGTGCCCGCCTCGGTCTCCGCATCGGGAGGGTCCAGCGCATCCATGATGTCCGTCAGTACGGAATCGAAGCCCTCCGACACCGGAACCGATGCCAGACTCCCGTCCACGATGACCGTGGGCACCCCTGTGCCCTCGACCGCCCTCCGATGGTCGTCGCCTATGAGCCCCGCCCCAGGGGAATCCACCATGACGATGACCGACGGACCCGTGCCCTCGACGATGGGGACGGCCTCCTCCAGCTTGTAGAGGGCACCGTTGATGAAGTCGTACCCGTCCAGATACGTGGCGGGCACCCTGGGGTATCCGTAGAAGTAGGGCACCCTGGATCCGTCCCAGGAATCCTGAGGGCGATGGAGCGTGGCCGACGAATGGACCATGTGACGCACCCTGCAACCGCCAGGTCCGTGAAGCAGCACCGCCGCATCCGGGACGCCCTCGGCGCCCATGACGGCTCCAGTGAAACCGTCGGGTATGGGCCTCATACCATGTCCCTCCATCCGTCCCTCTCGGGAAGGCGGAGGGCGTTCCCCAGACGCTCCGCGTATTCCAACGTGGGGAGGTAGCCGACGCCCATCCTGCTGATCCTGTGCTGCCGGACGCCCTGCCTCGACTGGATCGGGATGTCTGAGACCAGCATCTCCGGCCGCAGCACCTCCAAGTCCCTGTCCAGGTCCGCCTCGGCGTAGTCGGCAGAAAGGCCGCCGAAGCGATTGGGCGACCCTGTGGGAGAAGTCATCGCCACGACTTTCACCAGGTCCGCGCCTAGGTCCCCCAACATGTCCGCCAGCCAGTCCACGCTCGTCGACAGTCTGCAGTAGATCATGATCCTCCTGCCCTCGAACAGCGTCCTGTGGGATTCCACGAACCTATCGTAGACATTCTGGCTCCTCCGCACCTCATCCATTGCCGCAACCTCCATGCCGAGATGCTCCCCCATGGCCGACACCCACTCCTGGTACTCGTACAGGCCGATGGGCAGGGGCACCGGGAAGGGCTCCCTGCCGGTGCGCCTGGTAATCAGCGCCATGATCCCCGCGGTCCGGGGCGTGCCGTTGATCAGTATGTCCGTGCCGGCCCTGCAGAACCTCCTTACGGTCTCCGATGTCGACTCATCCAGGAACCGGCAGTTGACTCTCAGTCCGAACACGGATAGCATGGTCTCCAATGATTCCAGTCCGACACGGGACTGCATGTCGAAGAAGGACTGGCCCACCAGGTTCACCAGCCCCATGTCCCTCTGGAGGTCCGGATACATGGTCTCGACCATCGATTCCACGGCCATCTGGAATCCGTCGTTGAAGTCCCCTGTGACGTCACCGTCGGTCTGGACCAGATGGAACCTGACGTCAGGATGGCGCCTGGACGCGGCGTCCATGACGCTCAGGCAGTCGTCCCCGATTATGCCGGGGACGCAGGTGGTCACCACGGCCACCTCCCTGTAGCCTTCGGACACCGCCCTGTCGACGGCCCACGACAGGTAGGAGTCGCCTCCGAACACCGCAGCCGCATCGTCCATACAGGTGCTGCGCAGATTGCGGTTCGGCTTCGTTGCGAACATCCCTCTGGCGAAAAGCTCGAGGACCGCCTTCCCCCTGGTGGTGCCCATCAGGTACATGCAGCTTCTGGGCCCGTGCAGGACCACCGCGACGTCGTCCAGGCGGAGGAAGGCGGCCACCGCCCCATAGGCGGCGCAGGAGCTCATCACCCTGGAGTCCCCGATGGTGGTCCTGCGGGCACAGCCCCCGCATCCCTCTCGCATGCATGTGCCGCCGGATGGGGGGCGTATCGGCCTCCCGGCGGCCAGGTCCGACAGCTGGAGATCGTCCAACGGGGTGGGGGTCGTCATGAGCGAATGGTCCTCGGATGCCCTGGCCACCGCCTCGGCCACCTCTGCCATCGCCCTCGCGACCTCCGAATCCGGGTAAAGCTCGCACACCGTGTGTCCCCGGGCCTCCGCATCCGCGAACAGGCGGTGCCTGGGGATCTCCGCTATCACGCGGGTCCCCGTCGCCTCGGCGAAGGCCCGGACCGACTCGGATTCGCCCTCCACCCCCCGGGAGTTCAAAACGATGCCGAGGAGTCTCGGGCTCCCGGTGTCGAAGTTCAGCATACCGCGCATGATGTTGTTGGCGGCGTACATGGCCATGAACTCGCCGGAGGTGACCAGCAGAACCGCATCGGCGTACTCACCCCTCAGAGGGACGGCGAATCCGCCACAGACCACATCCCCCAGGACGTCGTAGATCCTGAAATCGGCGTCGATGCCATCCACCCCCAGCTTCCTGAGCGTATCGAATGTCGTCAGTATCCCCCTGCCGGCGCAGCCGATGCCGGGTTCGGGGCCTCCAGCCTCGGTGCACAGTACGCCCATTGCACCCTCTTCCACGACATCCCCCAGCCTCCTCCTGGCCAGCGGGACCGCCCTCACATAGTCGAGGACGGTGGTCTGCGTTCTGCCGCCCAGCAGCAACCGTGTGGAGTCGTGCTTGGGGTCGCATCCTAGCTGCATCACCCGCCGGCCGGTTCTGGCCAGCTCTACGGAGACGTTCGCTGTGATGGTCGATTTCCCTATGCCCCCTTTTCCGTACACCGCCACCTGGAACATGATATCAGGATGGAATCGAACGAGTCCGTATATACATTGGCATAATCATCCAACCAATTGTATGGTAATGCCGATCCCCGCTTATTGTGCTTCGGAACGGCCCTCTGAAGCTGTCCGTAGCAATGACACGGACCCCGGGAACAACGATGAAGGAGGGGCGACCGAACCTACTGTACCCCGGCGATGTGAGGGAGGTCGACGGCGTGACATACCTCCCGCTGTACATGGCGGGACACCTGCGATGGCGATCGCGTGAACATCCGGGTCCTCCGGACAGGATATCGACGTCCCGCGTTCGGGATCGTCGCAGGATGCGGGACCTGATGACCGGGACCTTCCCGTCGAACGCCACGCCGTACAGCACGGTCTCGCCGCTGAGGCCATGGCAGTAGTCCTTCTCGACGATCTGCTCCAGGGCCTCCTCCGCCAGCCTCTCGGGGGAGGTCCCGGCGGTTGCTCTCTTGATCTCGATGACCACGTTCGGGGAGCGGCCGGTCCTGCTCTCCATCCTGATGTCGAAGTATCCCCTCCCCTCCTCGAAGTCCGCGCCGACGGTGTATCCGCCCTCGAGGTGCAGGAGCAGTCCGGCCATGAACGCCTGGTAGGAGTGCTCGTTGTCCAGCACCCTGGAGCTGAGGGTGCCGGCAATGAGCTCGTAGAGCTCGCTCTCCATGGTCTCCGTGTCACGGGCGAGCACCGCATCGGTGAAGTTCGCGATCCTCATGTACATGCCCGACCCCGCGGTCTCCGAGATCTCCCTGGCGAACACCTTGTACATCTCCCTGTTGGGTATCGAGAGGCTGTACCCGTTGCCCTCGGACCTGGCGGTCAGATAGCCGGCCATCACCATCGTCGAGAAGATGGAATCCACGTCCGATTCCGACTCCCTGTATGGCAGGCGCGGATCGACGCTGCGCTTCAGGACGCCTCCCGAGCCCAGCGTGCGGAGGTCCGAATACACGGCATCGTCCGCATTGGCCAGAAGGTCCCTGATTATGGAGTTGGAGCTCGTGCCGCCCCAATAGGTGTCCGGGACGAAGCCCTTCACCGCATAGCTCATCAGACTCCAGGGGTTGTAGACCTCGGCATCGCCGAAGTGGTATCCCTCGTACCACTCCCTCGCCTCATCGAACTTCTCGGGATGTCCGTAGTCGCGGCAGAGGGCCTCGACCTCATCGGCGGTGAATCCGAACATCTCGTCGTAGTCGGTGTCGAAGATGCTGTTCACCCGCATGTTGTTGAGCCCGGAGAAGATGCTCCCCTCGGGGATCTGGGTGATCCCGGTGATCACCGCGAAGTCCAGGTACGGGTTGCCCTTGAGTGCGGAACCCAGGACCGTCCTCGTGAAACCGAGTATCCTGTCGAAGTCCCCGTGACCGTAGGCGTTCTGAAGGGGGGTGTCGTACTCGTCCAGCAGTATGACCGCCCCCCGGCCGTAGCGGTGGAAGAGGATCTCGGACAGGGTCCTGAGGGATCTGCCCAGGACCGCCTTGCCGGATGCGGCCATCCTCAGTTCGGAGGAGTCCTTCGCGAGCTTGGGATCGGTCACCGTAGCCAGCGAATCGGAGTGCCGGCGATAGAGCTCGGAGATCAGACCCGCGAAGCTCTGGATGAAGTCGTCGTACGTGGTCGTGTCCGAATCCTTGAGGCTGAGGCTGATGACCGGGCACCTGTTCCTGTACCGCTCCAGATCCTCCCTTGCGGATATCTTCAGTCCGTCGAACCACGCGTTGCCGACGTACTCGACGTTGAGGTACGCGTCCAGCATCGTCATGTTGATGGTCTTGCCGAACCTCCTGGGCCTGGTTATCAGCTGGACCTCGGCCCGGCTGTCCAGTACCTCGGCTATGAAGTCCGACTTGTCCACGAAGTAGTAGCCGCCCTCGCGGATCTTGATGAAGTCGTCCAGGCCCAGGGGGTTCGCTTCCATGCCACCGCATACGACGTCCGATTAGAGAAACCATCGCAGGGCCGGGCACGGAGCGTTGTACCGACATCTCCGTCGACGCGGCGCCTTCTCCCTCCGGAGGCATGGAACGTCCTGGCCGGCGCCTCCGACCCAGGAACCGAAGGTCTAATAAGCAATCCCGTGATTGGGACGGTTGGCTTGGCCGGGGCGCTTGGCGTGCCCTACACCCGAAATCGTCAATACGCGGGGGCGACAGCAGGGGACGGCTCCGCTGAACACGCAAGCCCATCTAGCAACTGTGAAACTTTGTCCTGCAGAGTCGGTGTTTGTGCGGGACGCGGCCGGAGGGTCGTTGTCCGCACATCAATCGGGGGAACCGGGTCAGGTCCTGACGGGAGCAGCCTCACCTCGAACTACTGACGTTTGCGGGGTGGCAGGGTCGAGAAGCGAAATGGTCAACTTGCGTCGGGATGTGGGGACAACCCCTGTGGCCACTTATCCTCACCCGGACTTCGGGGCGATGCCGGTGATTATGTCCTTGTTGAAGTCGAAGAGCACCGCCGTGTCCCTGCCGTCGGTGATCCTCAGCGTCCTGGTGTCGTCGACCCTCCCCACCACGGCGCCCTGGCAGCCGACCTCGTTGAAGATCCCGATGATCTCCCCGGAATTCCCGGGGTCGCAGGCGAAGCAGAACCCGCAGCCCTGGTAGGTGAGGTACCACCTGACGTCGTCCACGCCCTCGGGGCGGGGGATCCTGGTGACGTCCACCAGCGCGCCCATGCCCGATGACTCCAGCATCATCCCCAGGGTGCCGATGCTGCCCGGGTTGCTCATGTCCTTGCAGGCGTGTGCCAGGTGCCTGTCGGCCACCACGGCGGCGGCCTCCATCTGGTCCCTGACGAGCTTGTCGTCCTTGTCCACCGTGGTCACGAAGGCGTAGGGCAGGTCCTCCGGGTAGAACCCGTCGGTGTCCACCACGAACACGATGTCGTCGCCGGGCCGGGCGGTGCTGCTCCGGAGCAGGGCGTCCTTGCCCACCCTGCCCACGATGGATATGTCGATGGCGTTGTAGTGGCAGTCCGGATGCACATGGCCGCCCACGATGGGGACGTTGAACTTCCGGATCCCGTCCCTCATGCCGCGGATGATCTCCCTGCATACGTCCCCCTCGACGATGGACATCACGTCCACCATCCCCAGCGCCCTGCCGCCCATGGCGGCGATGTCGTTGACGTTCACCAGCACGGCGAAGTAGCCGGCGTAGTAGGGGTTGGTGGTGACCAGGGACTCCATGATGCCGTCGGCGGCGAAGAGGATGTACTGGTCCCCCACGTCTATCGCCGCGGCGTCCTCGCCCTCGGCCGCCGCCACCTGGGGGAACCCGGATGTGGGGAGCAGGTCGACTATCTTGTGTATCGCGTGCTTGCGGGTGACCCCCGGATAGCTGCGGATCGCGTCCGCGATCTCCTGCATGGTCCTCGACGTCAACGCCACAGCCCCTTGTTCTTCAATATGTACATGGACACGAAGCACAGTGCCACCATGACCGCCAGGAGGACCAGGAAGGTGTACGGGCTGCCCTCGCCGGGCAGGTTCACGTTCATCCCGTAGAAGCTGGCCACCATGGTGGGTATGGAGATGATCAGGGTGATGGAGGTCAGGAACCTCATGACGGTGGAGAGGGAGTTGTTCAGGTCCGCCTCCACCAGCTGCCTGGTACCCTTGATGATCTGGCTGTAGGTCATGGTCATCTCCAGTGCCTGGTTCGTCTCGATTATCACGTCGTCCATCAGGTCCTTGTCCTCGGAGCTGGAGACGAAGCGGGAGAGCTTGCTGAGCCTGTCGATCACGGACGCGTTCACGCTGAGGCTGGTCTTGAAGTAGACCAGGTTGGACTCCAGCTCGTGGAGCTCGAACAGGTCGTCCCTGCGGGTGGCCCTGCGGATGGACTCCTCGATGGCCATCCTCTTGACCTCGATGTACTTCAGGTCGGCCTGGTAGTTCATGGCCACCCTGAACAGGACCTGCAGCACGAACCTGGACCGGTTGGCGATGTTGACGGCGTTGATGTTCTTGTTCTTCCCCGCGGTGATGTTGGTGAGGGCGAACAGGTTCAGCAGCGAGACCGTCACGACGGCGGTGTCGGTGATCGTTATGGACAGGGGGTAGGTGGTGAACTCCTCCCGGTTGTTCCTCCACTCCCGGGTGGGCGCGTCCACCAGGATGAGCGTGTAGTGGGGGGTGACCTCGGTCCTGGACCCCTCCTCGTCGTCCAGGGCGGCGGTGAGCGCCTCCCTGTCGATCTGGAGGGCCTGCTGGACCTCGTCTATCTCCTCCGGTGTGGGATTCACGAGGTTGATCCAGACGTCGTCCTTGATGGAGTCGGTCTTCGTCGGCTTTCCGTCCTTCATCTCATAGATGTCCATCATGTCTCTCACCTCTCTCGATCACAGCAGGAAGGATAGGATTACCATCATGAAGGCTATCAGGACCACCGTCGACACGCTGCCGGCCACATTGTTGGTGATGCGCTCCCGGCGCTCCGGGTCCCTTATCCCCAGCCTCTCGCAGAGCCAGTTGACGCCTCCCGCGAATATGAAACCTCCGTCGAACGGATAGGCCGGGAGGGCGTTGGATATCGCCAGCAGTATGTTCAGCCAGAATATCCAGTACAGCAGGGAGACGATCACCCAGAACACGTCGTCCAGCGGCACGTCGTACCACCACTTGATGTCGTCCGGTATGGGGTCGGCCCCGTTGAACGGCCCGGAGAGGAAGCTGAAGAAGGACGTGACGTAGGAGATGGGCGTGTCGGCGCCGTAGAACGGGTTGACGGCCCTCTCCATCATGAGGTTCGGCGTGGTGAAGGTCATGCCGCTGGTGGTCACGCTGACGCCCAGGAACCCGACCCCGTCGTTGTCCCCCAGCACCACCTCGACGTATGTGACCTGGACGTCCGTCACCTCGCCGTAGGCCTCCACTATACCGACCCACACGGTCTGCCCGGGGGCGGTGCTCGCCATCACCGTGCTGAAGGTGGAGACGCTGCCGATGAGCACCTCCTCATCCTCGTCGTCCAGCTCGCCGTTGCCGTTGGTGTCGATGGTTATGGAGTACAGGAACTCGCCCAGCTCCAGGCCGGAGGACTCCGCGGGGCTGCCCACGCTTATGGTCCTGATGTACACGCCCAGCTGGACCGGGATCTCCGTGAGGTACGTCTCGCCTTGGTAGACGTACTCGATGTAGTACCACCTGGTCGGATCTATCACTCCGTCCTCCGCCTCCAGGGACACGACGGAACCGTACATCTCCGTCCAGACGTCGTAGTGCTCATCGGACCCGTAATATTCGTCGACCCTGTCGTAGTCCACCAGCCCCGTGATGATGGCGGAGGCGGGGATGCCCGCGAGATAGGCCGGCGAGTCCGCATCGATGTAGTACACGCCGGCGTCGTCCCCGTATTGGGAGGTGGCGGTGCCGCAGGCCCCCACGAGGAGCAGCAGGCAGACCACGGCCACCACGGTGTTCACGGATATCCCGGCGGTGTACATGTCCATCTGCGCCCTGCGGGACTTCCTGGACATGTCCTCCTCGTTGGGCTCCACGAACGCCCCCAGGGGGACGACCGCGTACAGGAGGCCGGAGGAGTCCACCCTGGCGCCGTTGGCGCGGGCCTGTATCCCGTGGCCCAGCTCGTGGACCACCATGGCGACCACCAGGGCCACCACCCCGTAGCTCAGCGGCAGTATCGGGTTGAATCCGGGGATCGCCAGCGCATATTCTATGCCGATGGAGGACCCGGAGGCGATCCTGGACGGGACGGCCATGATGGCCACCACCAGCATGTACATCATCAGCAGGAACAGGACGGCCGACAGGACCTTGGAGAAGAAGCCGAAGGCCCTCCAGAAGCGGGGGTACCCGGCCAGGCGGTCCATGGTCCTCATGCCCAGCTGCGTCTTGATCATGACGCAGGGGCCGTACTTGCAGAGGTGGAGGCGCTCGGCCTGCTCCGGGCGTCTCCAGACCCATACCCAGATGGGGACGTAGACGATCGCCAGTGCTATCAGGACGACGTATGCCAGCTCCATCGGGTATATTCCTCCGGACGACCGTAGATTCTTATCCTATATATGGTGGCGGTCAGACCTCTCCCGAAGGCCGTCTCACGCTGATGCCCAGGGACCCGATGATCCTCTCCGCCCAGGCCAGCTTCCTGAGCTTCACGGAGGGGTCGGAGCCCTCCTTCGGGTTGGGGTGCGCGAAGTCGAACCCCAGGAGCAGGACGCTGGTGGCCCCGAACTCCTGGGCGATGCACACCGCCCTGTCCCCGTCGGTGAAGCCGCCGTAGTTGGCCACCACGGTGTCCGGCGTGGACTGGGTGGTGAGGATGACCGGGCCACGGAACAGCCCGGCGTACCTGCGGACCAGGTCCTGGTTGTCGCCATGGGCGTGTATGAAGGTCAGCGCCCCCTCCGCGCTGCATTGCATCTGGTCCTCTATGGGCCCGTCCAGGTCGGTGACCACCACGTCGGGTCTGATCCCCATCGCCAGGAGCCTGCGGACCGAGGACCCCGAGGCTATCAGGGTGCCCGCGGTGCCCTCCGACATCACGTCGGACTCGAGGCAGGGGGCGTCGCCGAAGACTGTGGCCTCATCCGAGAACAGATGGGAGACCTCGTCCTCGGTGACCAGGTCGGAGCCCATGGTCACCGCCCTGAGTATCCTGGCACAGGCCTCGTCCTCGCCCCGGTCGTACCCCATGTCCTCGAGGATCCGCAGGTACGTCGGCTCCCATTCGGACGGCCTCATCCGCCGCCTCCTCCGGACGGGCGGGGGCCATGCGGATCTTGATGAAGTTGCTGAGCACCGACAGCACGATCCCCACGATCACCTCCATCACGCCCGCGTTGAGGTTCGTGGTGGAGTCCAGGAAGTAGAGGACGATGTCCAGGATGCCGATCCCCACCATCCCCAGGCTCACCAGGCCGACGCATCCGAACATGACGCTCAGCCTCAGGGTGTGGGACGTCTGGTACCGCTGCAGCGCCTTGCCGGCGATGTAGATCAGCACGGCGATGACCACCGGCCAGACCATGGATGCCACGTAGTTGAGGGTCCAGGAGAATACGCTGGAGATGTACAGGGTGTTCAGCTCGATGTAGTTCCAGATGGCGGCCACCAGGATCAGGGACAGGGAAACCAGCAGGAAGATGATGCGGGTGGTGTCGCCGGCCAGGGAGGATATCATGTTGCTTCTGAACTCCTCGTACTTGTCGCCCACGTTGTACCCGTACAGCATCAGGATGAGGCCCACGAAGAAGAAGGCCAGGCTCCCGGATATGTCCGTCAGTGTGTTGATCTCGTGGACCGAGGCGTAGACCGCCAGGGCCGGCATGATGAAGAACAGCGAGAGCAGGATGATGATGAAGCCCAGGGGGACCAGGAACCTCTTCCTCTTGCCGGGGTCCGAGAGCATCTTGGTGATGATGTAGAACGAGCCCTCCAGCCCGGGGGACTGCTTCACGTAGACCTTCTTGACGGAGTCCACGTGGGCCCTGGAGGTTATGATGGGGTAGATGTACTCGTCCTCCGCCCCGTCGCCCACCAGGACCACGCTGTCCGGCCCCAGCTCGTCCAGGACCTCCTCCAGCTGGGAGGCCAGGGCCAGGTCGGAGCGGTGACCCACCTTCTCGTCCCCGCATATCAGAGCTACATCGGCCTCGTGGCCGTCCTCCTGCAGCTCCAGGCAGACGCTCACGGCGGCGTACAGGGCGTTGAGGTCGGAGTCCTCCGGGTCGGCTATTCCGAAGGCTGTGGCCGCGTCCAGGCAGTTCTGTACCCCTATGACCGGGGTGTTCACCTTGCCCTTGACGCCGAAGTCGTCGTCCCTGTCGACGACCAGGACCAGAGTCTTCTTCATGGTCGGACAAATGCTTTCGAAGTTAATAAAAGTCGGCGAATCCAGCGCTGGAGCAGGAATCCAATCGGGGAAGGGGAATTATAGGGGCACGACGGTGGCACCCGGCATGAGGGTCAGATGGCACGGGCATGCCTGCTTCGAGTTCGGCGACGATGAGACCACCGTCGTGGTGGATCCGCACGACGGCCGCTCCATCGGCATCAAGCCGCCGGCGGTGTCCGCCGACGTGGTCCTGATGACCCACGACCACTACGACCACAACGCGGTCAGGGCGGTGAGGGGGCACCGCAAGGAGTTCCTGGCACAGAACGGCATCTTCGAGGCCTGCGGCCTCAGGGTCGAGGGGCTCCCCAGCTTCCACGACGCCTCCGGCGGCAGCGAGAGGGGCGAGAACACCATGTACCTGTTCGAGATGGATGGGATCTCGGTGTGCCACTGCGGGGACCTGGGGGACATGCCCTCGGAGAACGTGCTCCGCAAGATAGAGAACGTGGACATGCTCTTCGTGCCCACGGGGGAGGTGTTCACCATGGTCCTCCCCGAGGTCAGGAGGTTCCTGGAGGCCGTCAACCCCAACGTCATCGTCCCGATGCACTACAGGGTCGGCGGGCTGTCCCTGCCCATAACGCCACTGGACGCGTTCCTCGAGATGATACCCGAGGCCAACGTGGACTACATCGGCAACGAGATAGAGGTGTCCAGGGAGGACATCGACGGGCTGAAGCAGTGCTGGATCTTCGACCGCTGATCTCAGTAGAGGCCCAGCCCCTCCTCGATCCTGCCCATCTCGATGGGCGTGGTCTCGTCGCCCACCACGGCGCCCTTGGAGTTGGCCACCATACCGGCCCCCAGCATGCGGGACCCGTGGTTCACCGACGTCCTGACCGCCTCGACGCCCAGGACGTCCCTTATGAGGCCCAGCTCGTCGTCGCTGGCGTCCATGTGGCAGACGCACCCCCTGTTGGTGGCCCTGCACACCGAGCCGACGGTGTTGCATCCGGCGATGGATGAGAACACCACATCCACGCCCAGGGCCTCGGAGAGCGGTCCGGCGATGCCGGGCCCGTACTCCGGGCTGACTATCGCGCCGTTGTCGTTCACCAGGATGTTGTTCCCGGCGGCGTTGAGGGCGTCGTCCAGGAGGAACACGGGGATGTGGGCCTCCATGGCCTCCACCTCCCTGGCGTCCGCCAGCCCGGAGACGACGGCGCAGTTGGAGTTCATGGCGACCAGCGACCCTATGACATGGGCGCCGGCCACCGTGGTCCTGATGGTTTTGACGCCGAGCGCCCCCTCCACTGCCCTTTCGAACTCGGGGGAGGCGTCGGCGGATAGGAAGGCGAGGTCCTCGTTGGCCGCGGCGAACACCCCGATGTTGGGGTTGCCGGAATGACGCGAGAACCTCATCATCGTATCACTCGGCCAGCGAGACCTCTACGAGGCCGTCGTCGAACTTCACCGCCTTGACGGTGATCTTGGAGGGCGGGTTGCGCATCCCGTTCTCCCAGAGCTTCTCGTTGACACTGGCGTCGATCCAGACATTGTCCGCGTCGACCTTCATGTGCCTCATGACGATCTCCCTGACCTCCTTGACGGCGCGGTTGGCCCTGCGGGTGCGGGGCGCCTGCTTCGTCTTCCTGAGGGGGATGACCATGATTCTCTCGAACTCGTCTGCCATCCGAATCACTCCTTGAGTTTGCTCATGCGCCACGACCTTCTCTTGGGGTGGCGGAGGAACTGCCTGTTGGTCCTGATCATAACCCAGGCGGGGACACGGCGGTTCTGCTTGACCTTCTTGTTCAGCCTGGCTTTCATTGCGGGGGCCTTTGTGCTTGACATGATTATCTCCTCTCTATGTTGATCTCCCTGTGCCTGGGGGCGATCTGACCGAGAATGCTCCTCAGCATGGTGTCGTCGATGACTCCCTGCAGCCTGCCGCTCTGGGCAAGCTGGATAAGCTGCATCTCGACAGAGTCGGCCATCTGCGGGTTGGCCAGCCTGATGTTGGCCAGCCTGTCCCTCGCCTCGGGGGTCAGGATCTGCCTGAGGATGCTCTGCCTCTGCATCTCCATCCTCTTCGCCTGCTCCTCCTGGACGGCCTGGTTCTGGGCCTGCTGCTGGAGCTCGGCCATCCTCCTCTGCCTTATCGCTTCTAGTTCAGGGTCCTCCATGCTGACGCCTCCCTCAGGCCCTCATCTCGTCATAGACCTCTTTGGCGGTGTTGTCCAGCAGGGACTGTCCGGCGGGACTGATGGCGCGGCCCTCCTTGTCCTTGGAGACGAGATAGCCGGCGGCCTCCAGCTGCATCATGCACTTCCTGGCGATGTTGCGGCTCCCCTTGACGGCCTTGTTGGGCATGGATCCCTTGTCGGCGTATCCGCCGTACTCGGCGGCGAGCCTGGAGGAGCCCATGGGTCCTTTCACATACAGCTTCCTGAGAATGGAGGCGGCCCTGGTGTACCACCAGTCGTCCTGGGAGGGGCCTCTCTCTGTGTGCCTGCCGGTCTTCACGAACTCGGCCCACTCAGGGGGAACGATGTTGGGGTTCTCCTTGAGCTTCTGGGCCGTCTTGAGTATGAGCTGCTCGGCAGGAACGTCGTAGACGGTTACCATGTTGATACCTCGCATCGCCCCGCAGATTGTCGCGCGGGGCAATAACGGGCGTTGGTATAGGGATGTCGTATATAAGCGTTGCTGAAAATGAGGAACAATGGAATGGATCCAGAACGTGCGGCCTCCGCACGTCCTGCCTTCGCACCCGTGCGGCCTGAGGGTGAAAAACCCTCCACGGCAGATGTGCGGCGACGCCGCCACCTGAACTCCGTGACCGTGAGGATGCGCACATCGTATATAACGATGATTGACCGGGGAACGAGGGCCGGGATCCCGTTCGCCGGATGCGGAAGGCCCTGGACAAAGCAGTTTAAGTCATGACGGGATTCGACCGGCATGAACGACGAAAGCAGGTTCTGCACCGCGTGCGGGGCCAGTCTGCCGGAGGGGTCCATGTTCTGCCCCGAGTGCGGACGCTCCGTGAGCGGATCGGAGAACCCGTATGCTCAGGGGCCCAGACCCCAGATGGGCGGCGGACCTGTGGGCGCCCCGCCACCGGGGAAGTCCGCCATCCCCATGCTCGTCCTGATCTACGGGGTGATCGGCGTCATAATGGGGGCAGTCTTCCTCAACGACGGCCTGGCGATGACCGAGGATCTCTACAATGGCATGCTCGAGGAACTCAGCGGGATCATGGGCGTCGACGCCTTCGCGATCATGCCCGCCTGGACGTCCACCATGCAGCTCCAGATGATCGTCTCCGGGGCGTTCCTGACGGTCAGCGCGGTCTGCGCGCTGGTGTGCTACATCTTCTGCTGGGTCAACCAGTGGAGGTATGCCCTGTGGTTCTGCGTTCTGGCCGACATCCTGGTGCTGGGATTCTGCGCCTACCCCTACTTCGCCATATACGCCATCCCGCTGTTCCTCATCGGGCTGTTCGTCACGTTCAGAATGTACAACGAGAGATTCAGACAACCAATGGTGTGAAAGATGAACGACAACGACTACTGCATGAAATGCGGGGCCCGTCTGCCGGAGGGATCCGAGTACTGCCCCGAGTGCGGGGCCTCCCGGGACGGGTCGCCCTACAAGAAGCAGGTGGAGACCGTGTACGTGGACAGGCAGGGCTACGGGCGGCGCCCGGACACCCTGGGCAGGACGCCCGCGATTATCCTCACGTACGGCATCCTGGCGACCCTCTTCGGACTGCTGATGTTCCTCGGCATGTCCACGATCGAGAGCACGTGGGACACCCTCGCCGACGAGGAGGGCCTCTACATGGGCGTCACCATGGCCGAATTCAAGAGCATGGCCACCCTATGCGGCGCCGCGTTCCTGGTCAGCGGGATCTGCGCGATGCTCTGCGCCATCCTCGCGAAGAGGCGCCAGATGTTCATGGTCTGCCTGATCCTCTGCATCGTGGCATCCGTGTCGCTGCTGCTCATGGCCGCGGCCGACACGGGCTCCGCGGTCCTGGCGGTCATCCTCATGCTCATCGGACTCCTGATGGCCAACAGGATCTACAGCAACCGCGACAGCTTCGTCAGCTGAAGACCAAACCCCAAAGCCGCCCCCGGGACACGCCCGGGGCGCGGATTCTCCGGGCACGGGGTCGCCGGGGGCGTCCCCGGCAGGGTTTCCATGCGCTCACTCGATGTGGGCGCGCATGCCGGTGACCATGAAGTTGACCTTCTCGGCCATCTTGCAGGCGTGGTCGCCCACCCTCTCCAGGTACTTGATGACGGAGATGTAGTAGGTGCAGACGTCCGCGCTCTGGTCGTTGCGGTTGATGAAGTCCACGATCCCCATCAGGTCCTCCCGCATGGTCCGGTCCAGGTAGTCGTCCATCTCGGAGATCCTGCCGAGGTCGTCCACGGACCCCTCCTCGAAGGCCTTCGTCACCAGCTTCACCATGCGCACCGCCATCTCCCCCACCGGCTGGATCAGGTGCACGGGCTCGAACATGGGCTTGTCGCTCAGGTACTTGGTGGCGACGGCGATGTTGCGGCTGTACTTCCCTATCCTCTCCAGGTAGGTGATGGACTTCAGGATGGTCGCCACCTTCCTGGCGTCCGAGGCGGTGGGCTGGTAGATGGTCAGGATCCTGATCGCCGCGTCCTCGATGTCATGGTCGTAGCGGTCCATCCTGGCGAAGTCGTCGATGACCGCCTCGGCCAGCTCCACGTCGCCGTCGACCATGGCCTGCACCGACCTCTCGATCATGCTGCAGGCCAGGTCCCCCATGTCCACGGTCTCCGCCACCAGCGCATCTATGTCGTCTATGAATCTCTGCATGGTCTCACCCGAACCTCCCGGTGAGGTACCTCTCGGTCATCGGCTTCACCGGCTTGTTGAACATGGACTCCGTCTCGTTGAACTCCACCATCTTGCCCAGGTACATGAAGCCGGTGTAGTCCGCGATGCGGGAGGCCTGCTGCATGTTGTGGGTGACGATGGCCACGGTGTACTCCCTCCTCAGCTCCAGGGCCAGGTCCTCGATCTTCGAGGTGGCGATGGGGTCCAGGGCGGAGGTGGGCTCGTCCATGAGGATGACCTCCGGGTTGACCGACAGGGCCCTGGCGATGCACAGCCTCTGCTGCTGCCCTCCCGAAAGCCCCAGGGCGGACTTGTCCAGGCGGTCGGCCACCTCGTCGTAGAGGGCGGCCTGCTGCAGGCACCTCTCCACGATCTCGTTGAGCTCCTTCCTGTCCTTGACGCCGTGGATCCTGGGGCCGTAGGTGATGTTCTCCCTGATGGACATGGGGAAGGGGTTGGGCTTCTGGAAGATCATGCCGATCCTGGTCCTCAGGGCGTTGAGGTCCACGCCGGGGTCGTAGAGGTCCTCGCCGTGGAACAGCATCCTCCCCTGGATCCTGCACCCGTCCACCAGGTCGTTCATCCTGTTGATGCTCCTAAGCAGGGTGGACTTGCCGCATCCCGAGGGCCCGATCAGGGCGGTGATGGAGTTCCTCCTCACAGGCAGGTCCACATCGTACAGGGCCTGCTTCTCGCCGTACCAGAGGTCCACGTTCCGGATGTCTATGCACAGGTCCTCCTCGGGGATGCGGGCCACCATGGGGTCCGAGATGGACTCCCACTCCAGGTCGTTGACCCCCTTCACGGCCTCCCGGGCGCCGATGCTGGTGCCACCGGATGGGGCCGGGGGCCCCACGTCCTCGCTCTTCTTCCTAAGACTGAACTTCAATGGTCTCACCACTTCACTTTCTTGTTGTAATGACTCCTCACCAGCGACGCGGCGGCGAACACCGCGAACACGATCGCCAGCAGGACGATGGCGGTCCCGAACTGCTCGTCGGTGGAGCCGGGGACGTCCATGGCCAGATGGTACAGGTGCAGCGGCAGCGCCATGACCGAGTCGAATATGCTGTCTGCCAGGGTGGGCTGGAAGATGATCGCCGCGGTGAACATGATCGGGGCCGTCTCCCCCGCGGCGCGCCCCACGGACAGGATGGACCCTGTTATCACGCCGCCCATGGCGGCTGGGAGCACCACCCTGCAGGTGGTCTTCCACTTGCTGGCGCCCATGGCCCTGGACGCCTCCCTGAGGTCGTGTGGCACAGCCTCCACGGCCTCCTCCGTGGTCCTGATGATCACGGGCAGTATCATGAACGCCAGGGTGATCCATCCGGCCAGAAGGGACATGCCGAGGTCCAGGAACCTCACCAGGAACACCAGGCCGAACATCCCGAACACCACCGACGGCGTCCCGTTGAGCAGGTCGATGGCCTCCCTGATGACCCTGGTGGCCCTGGTGTCCCTGGCGTACTCGGACAGGTACACCCCGGTCAGTATCCCCAGGGGGAAGGCTATGAGCGCGGTCCCGCCCATGAGCTCCAGGGTCCCGATTATCGCAGGGTAGATGCCGTCCTCGTCGGTGATGAAGTCCCAGCTCAGGGCGGGGATGCCGTTGACCAGGATGTACCCGATGATCACCGCCAGTATGAGCACCACGAACCCCATGACCGCCGTCAGGGTCCCATGGGCGATGCTCTGGACCAGGCCCGGGTCCATGGACCTCCAGGCCCTGCGGAGCACGAACACCGCCCCGGTGGCCGCGGCCGCGACGATCACCGAGAGCCCGTCTCCGGTGAACAGTGTGGAGACCATCCACACGCACACGAACACCAGCAGGTGGGCGAAGGCGGACATGATCTCCCCCTTCCTCTCCGAGAGCCGGGCCGCGAGGCCCTCGGGCACCAGGGAATCCCTGCCGGTGAGCCTGCGGACCCAAGACCGATTCACGTCGGCGCCCCTTCCGGACCCCCTCACCACCCTGCGGGCGCAGAGGTTGATGGCCAGCGACAGGGCCATCAGGATGATCCCCAGGAAGAACAGGGCGGACAGCGTGACGCCGGACGCCTCGTTCACCTGCAGGCCGATGGTCCCGGTGAGGGTGCTTATCAATGAGAATATGTTCCACAGCGGGTCGGGGATGGTGGGGTTGTTGCCGGTCACCATCATCACCGCCATGGTCTCGCCCACCGCCCTGCCTATGCCCAGGATGACCGCGGCGGACACCCCGGACAGGGCCGCCGGGAGCACCACCCTCATGGTGGTCTCCCACTTCGTGGCCCCCATGGCCAGGGACGCCTCCCTGTAGGACTGGGGCACGGCGTGGATGGCGTCCTCGGACACCGATATGACCGTGGGGAGGGCCATGATGCCCAGCACCAGCGATCCCGCCAGCCAGGAGCTCCCGAACAGCAGGTGGTCGGGGAACATGTCCCTCAGCAGGGGGATCAGGAACATCAGCCCGAAGAACCCGTAGACCACCGAGGGGATCCCGGCGAACAGCTCGCAGACGGGCTTGATGGTGTTGCGGAACCTGGCCGGGGCCACCTCGGATATGAATATGGCCGAGCCCACCCCCACCGGGACGGCGAAGACCATCGCCCCCAGGGTCACCAGCAGGGTGCCCAGTATCAGGGGCACGGCGCCGTACTCGCCCTTGCTGGGCAGCCACTCCGTCCCGGTCAGGAACTCCCAGATGCCGATCTCGGCGATGGCGTCCCAGCTGTTGTACAGTATGAAGACTATGATGAGGAAGATTATCAGTACGGCCAGGGATGAGACCGCAAGCAGGATAAGCTTCATTATCTGGTCACTGTCGACCCTCGACTTTCTTCCGAGGCCGTACTGATGTGTTTGCATGGTAGGTCACCGAATCATGAACTCAGACTGCCGAGCTGTCCGATGCTGATGTATCCGATGGAGCCCGTGATCGAGCTGACCTGGGCGATGACGCTGCCGGTGGAGTTCTGGATGGAGACGTCCGACCTCAGCGACCAGTCCCCGTCGACGGCCTCCATGGCGCTGTCGAAGCAGTCGCGGGTACCCGACCCGTCCTCGCGGACGATGACCGCGATGGCCCTGTCGGGCCCTCCGACCTCGGACCAGTTGGTGATCTCGCCGCTGAAGATGGCGGCGACCTGCTCGAGCGTGAGCTCGGTGACGCCGTCCACGTTGACGATGACGGCCACGCCGTCCTGCCCGATCAGGGTGGCCACGAGGCCGCTGGATGCCCCGCTCTCGGAGAGGTCGCGGGACAGCATCCCGATGTCGAAGTCCCCGGCGAGGGTCCCGGACTCGCCGACCCCGGAGCCTCCTCCGGCGACGGTGATGGTCATGTAGCTGTACTTCGCCATGTAGGCCCTGGCCAGCTCCTGGGCGATGCTGCTCAGGGAGGTGGACCCGCCCAGGTTGATGGTGGTCTGACCGTTGGGATCTGGGTCATCGTACGTGGTCTGCTCGTCCTCGGAGAGGGGGACGAACTCGCCGGACAGGATCTCCTGCCCCTCGGCGCTGGTGATCCAGTCGAGGAACGCCTTCACGTTCCCGGTGGCCTCGCCGTCGGTGACGAGGACCAGGTTCCTGGATATGGGGTACGTCCCGTTGAGGACGTTGTCCTCGGACGCCTCCACCCCGTCGAGTGAGACGGCGTGGGCCGAGGAGCTGCTGTCGTTGCCATCACTGTTGCCGAGGGCCACGTAGGCGGCCGCCGCGGCGATGATCACAATGATGACCACAATCGTTGCGGTTATTCTGTTGTCCAAGGTTTTTACACCTCGGCATGCGAGTAGTTTCACTCCGTGTATATAGTTAGTCGAAATAATATATCAAGTTATACATAGATATATATTCAATATATATTCATACATGATCTTGACGTGCCTAGAATGATGGGTGCATCCGCTGGCTATGCATCAACTATTGGGATCAGTCCGACTCCGGCGAGTCGCAATCATCAATGTTCCCTATGATGATCATAATATGGACTGAGGGTCCCCGCAGGGTCGTTCAGAATTCTATATATTTGATATAGATAAATATATAATACTGAAATCGATTTTATATCCCGATGTCGCATCAATCCTCCGTGGACCTGAGAAGGATACAGATCACCGGCGGATCATCGTTCATGATCACGCTCCCCAAGGACTGGGCCGAATCCGTCGGCCTCAAGAAGAACGACACCGTGGGACTGCAGCCCCAGCCCGACGGGAGCATGGTGATATATCCGGGAGGGGAGAGGGCCGCCCTCGTCGGTTCCACCAAGGTCATCGACGCCGACCGTCTGGGCGACAGGGACTTCCTCTACAGGCAGCTGGTGGGCGCCTACATAGCCGGCCACGACGCCATAGAGCTGCGCTCAGACGGGGAGCTCTCCAGCATGGCCGCCAGCACGGCATCCTCCTTCACCCAGACCGCCATCGGCCTGGAGATCCTGGAGGAGAGCGAGAGCCGCATCCTCATCAAGGACCTGATGGACCAGGGGGAGATCAAGCCCGCCAAGTCCGTGGAGCGGATGAAGGTGCTGGTCAGGAACATGCTGAACGACGTCCTGGACGCCCTCGTGGAGAGGGACGCGGAGCTCCTGGACACCATGTCCGACCGGGACAGGGAGGTGGACCGCCTGGACTGGCTCATATCCCGCCAGGTCAACATCCACCAGAAGGACATCACCATCTCCCGCAGGATGGGCATGGACCTCTGCGAGATCTCCAGATGCGGCACGGTAAGCAGGTCCATAGAGAGGATCGGGGACCACGCCGTCCTGCTGGCACTCAACCTCAGACCCATCATCGAGGGGAACTCCACGGTGGTCGACGAGAGGATCCTTTCCACCGGACGGGAGGTGGTCACCCTGTTCACGGACTCCGTGGCCACCTGGACCGGCAGGGACATGGAGGCCGCCAACAGGTGCATCGAGCGCGGCGGGACCCTGGTCCGCAGGTCCAAGGAGATCGCGGACCTGGGAGAGGGGCTGGACGAGAGGACCGCCATGGCCGCGGAGCTGATCGCCGGCAGCGTCAGGAGGGTGGCCGAGTACTCCATGGACATCGCGGAGGTCGCCATCAACTCCGCCATGGACTGAGCGGTTCACAGGATGATGGCGGGGATCATGCCCTGATAGTGTGTGCGCATACGGAGGACGTTCACCACCCCGTCATATCCTTCCTGTGGCGTCTCCTCCATCGCATAGACGATCCTGTCCACGGAGCTGAGTCTGCGTGAATAGAGATGGTCGTATCTGCCTCTGAGTCTCTTCGAGGGGGGATGTCCCGGCTGTTCCGATATCTCACCCAGGATGGCATCCACCTTGTCCTTGAGCCCCCTGCGTTCGAGTTCCTGGTAATCCTTGAAGGCCTCCTTGGAAAAGGTGACGAGGTATGTCAATTCCAGGCCTCGCGCTCGGAGATGGGGGTGTTCAGTCCCTCTTCGACGTCCTTCCCGAATTCCGGGTCTCCCATCAGGTAGATCGTCTCCAGAACGCCCTCCCAGTCCTCTTCCGACATCATCACTACGTTCCCCTGCTTCGTGGTGATGGTGACCAGTTCGCCGCCGAGAGCCTGATCGACCACCTTGTACAGATTGTCCCGTGCGTTGGTGATGTTGTAGGAGGTCATCACGGACATGACGCATAATCCGGATTTATACGTACGTTTCTACGTACGTAATAGAACGGACTTCCGGATACGGATTGCGGGCATCCCAACGGTTTTCTATGGAATCGCCATTGAAGGGCTGTGAGATACGTCGTCGGCATCTCGGGCGCCTCCGGCGCGATTTACGGGATAAGGCTCCTGCAGGAGCTGGAGGGGGAGAAGTACCTCGTGATCTCCAGGACCGCCAGGGAGATCATCCCCGCCGAGACCGACTACACCGTGGAGCAGGTCGAGGCGATGGCGGACAGGGTGTTCTCCGACGACGAGATGTTCGCCTCCATCGCATCCGGGAGCTTCCGCTACGACGCAATGTTCGTGGCCCCCTGCAGCGAATCGTCCGTGGCGAAGTTCGCCAACGGCATCGCGGACACGCTTATCTCCCGTGCCGTGTCGGTGTGCCTGAAGGAGGGCAGGAGGCTGATCCTGCTCGTGAGGGAGACCCCCAAGAGCGCCATCATGCTGGAGAACGAGCTCAAGCTCGCCAGGCTGGGCGTCAGGATAGTCGACGCCAACCCCGGGTTCTATCCCAGGCCGGAGTCCGTGGACGACATCGTCGACATCGTCGTTGGGAGATGCCTGGACCAGGCGGGCGTCGACCACAAGCTCTACCGCAGATGGGAGTGAATGGGCCATCCGACCGTCATATCGGTCTCCGATTCTCACAAAATGCGGATCCATGTATTCCGCACTGAAAATAAAATGCGTATTCATGTGATTTCTGCCAAAAATAAAATCTGTATTCATGTATTTTAAATAACAATAGGTTGTTCTACAACTATGGACGGGATGAGGAGGAAGGCCTACGACGAACTGCTGGACTGGAAGAGGACCAGCGACGGACGCAGTGCGGTGCTCATCGACGGCGCCAGACGCGTCGGGAAGAGCCATCTGGCGAGGGCCTTCGCCGAGGAGAACTACCGTAGCTACATCCTCATCGACTTCTCCGACGTGTCCGAGGACATCAAGGGATTCTTCAGGGAGAGCAGGGACGACATGGACCTGTTCTTCAACAGGCTCTCCTTCCACTACGGGGTGACGCTCCATCCCCGGGAATCCGCGATCATATTCGACGAGGTCCAGTTCTTCCCCTTCGCCAGGCAGAAGATCAAGCAGCTGGTGGAGGACCGCCGCTTCGACTACATCGAGACCGGGTCCCTCCTGTCCATCAGGGAGAACTGCAAGGACATCCTGATCCCGTCGGAGGAGCATCACATCACCCTGCATCCGATGGATTTCGAGGAGTTCCTGTGGGCCATGGGGGACGAGACCACGGCCCCTTACCTCAGGGACTGCCTCCAGAGGCGCGCACCGCTGGGGGAGGCCGGCCACAGGAAGGCCATGAACCTGTTCAGACAGTACATGGTGGTCGGCGGGATGCCCCAGGCCGTCAGCGCCTATGTGTCCTCCAGGGACATCCGGAAGGCCGATGCAGTCAAGCGCGACATCCTGGAGCTATACCGTCAGGATGTGGGCAGATACGCCGGGGGACGCCGCAAGCATGTCGGATCCATATTCGACAGCATACCCTCGATGCTCTCGCGCAAGGAGAAGAGGTTCACGCCGGGATCCATCAGGAAGGACTCCGCCAATCGGGACTACGAGGAGGATTTCCTCTGGCTCGAGGACTCGATGATCGTCAACATCTGCTACAACGCCACGGACCCCCAGGTGGGACTCATGATGTACCGGGACAGGGCCGCCCTCAAGCTCTACATGGGCGACACCGGCCTCCTCTTCACAATGGCCATGATGGAGAGGCGGTCCGATGACGAGGACTTCTACAGGGACGTGATCCTGGACAGGATGAACGTGAACGAGGGGATGTTCGTCGAGAACGTGGTCGCCCAGATGCTCAGGGCCGGCGGGAACAGGCTGTTCTTCTACTCCAGGCCGGGCGACGACGACCCGGGTAAGAGGACGGAGGTGGATTTCCTGGTCCGCATCGACGGGCGGATCTCCCCTGTGGAGGTGAAGTCCGGGAACAGGATCCAGCACGCCTCCCTGGACAGGTTCGTGGCGAAGTTCGGGAAGAGGATCGGGAAACCCCACGTCCTGTGCACCAGGGACCTCCACGAGAGGGACGGCGTCCTGTACCTCCCGATCTACATGGCCGGCTTCCTCTGAATCGCATCGCAGGAGCGGGCCGAGGATGTCAAGGGACGGCTCCTCCGGCGGGAGGGCCTCTCCGTGACCGTCCCGTCCGGGGGACAGTGTCCTTATCAGGGCCGCCTTCCGAAGGCGACTATGGACAGCACCTTCCAGGACGGGTCCAGACCGGCCTCCCTCAGGACGAAGTCCTCCGCGGACTCGGAGTCGGAGCCCCTGAGCCTGACCTGTATCCAGCAGCTGCCCAGGCCCAGGTCCTCGGCCTCCAGCTGCATCATTATGGTGGCGATCGAGGTGTCCTCGATCCACACGTCGCAGACGGCGGGGTCGGCGGCGACGATGACGGCGAAGGTGGCGGTCTCCAGGGGGGTGGTGGACGAGGGCTTGCACAGCGCCAGCCTCCTTATCAGGCCCACGTCCCTCACGGGGACCAGCCTCACATCCTTGAGGTTCCTGGATGAGGGGGCGATCCTCCCGGCCTCCTCGATCAGGGACATCTCCTCCTCGGAGAGGGGGACGTCGGTGAACACCCTGCATGTCTTGCGCCTCCTGGCCAGGTCTATGAACATGTGGATCACTCCAGCAGGATGGCGGGCCTTCCGGGGGCGGCGGCCCTGGCCTTGTTCTGCGGGTCGTACACGTCGGGGGCGTCGGCGGAGAGCACCTCCACCTCCAGCCCGGTCTCGTCGGACAGGAAGGCCCTGGCGGAGGACAGCAGCGAGAACTCGTCGGTCTCGTACAGCATCCTCTTCGACTCCGGGGAGGACCTGGGGAACTCGACGGCGACCTTCTTGGCCAGCTCCGATGCCGCCTTGCCGTTGTTCCTTATGGTCTCGTCGGCCATGCAGGCCTTGGTGAGGTCGGGCACGGTCAGCCTGCCCTCGGCGAGCATCGCCGCCCCCTTCCTCATGACCTCCCTCTTCCACTCGGCCGTGGTGTACAGCACGATCCTGGTGGGCTCCACCTTGGCGATCTTCCTGATCTCGGTGATGTCGGACATCACGTCGCGGATGAGGTTCTCGCCGTACTCGGAGGCGGCGGAGATCCTCCCCGGGTCCGCATCGGGCAGCTGGGACGCGGACACCAGGCCCTCGAACCCGGCGGCCTCCCAGAGCTCCTCGGCGGTGTGGGGGGTCACGGGCATCATGGCCTGGATCCAGACCTTGAGGGCCTGGCGGATGGTCTCGGCGTTGCTGCCGCCGCGCCTGGAGTACCACTTGATGTCGTTGTACATGTCGAAGTAGACCACGGTGGTCATCTGCCTCAGGTCGTAGGTCTCCATGGCCTCCCTGATCTCGTTGATGTGGGTGTTGAACCTGGACATCAGCCAGGCGTCCATCCCCCCGGCGGGGGAGTCCGACTCGGAGGCGATGAGGTCCTGGACCGCGCCGGCGATCCTGTCCACCCTCTGGCGGTAGGTCATGACGGTGTCCTCGGACCACTCCACGTCCACGAACATGGAGGCCACGTGGGCGTAGTACAGCCTCATGGCGTCCACGCCGAACTTCGCGGCGGCGCCGGGGATGGGCTGGGCCCCTCCCTTGGACTTGGAGATCTTGTCGCTGTTCTTGCCGGTGATGTACCAGTGGACCATGATGCCCCTGGGCTGCATGTCCTCCGGCAGGATGGCCATGTGGTTGAACAGGAACGCGGGGAAGTGGACGGTCATGTGCTCCTTGCCGCCCAGGTTGACGTCCAGGGGGTACCAGTAGAGCACGTCCGCCCTGATGGTGTCCAGCAGGTCCGCCGGGACGCCGGTCTCCTCGGACACCGCTGCTACATCCCCCTTCCCGAGGATGACGTAGTCGAAGAACGCCTCGGTCATCTGCTCCGGCTCCACCTGATGGGAGTTGGCGTACATGGAGATGGTGTAGTACACCGGGTACAGGGTGGAGTCCGAGATGGCCTCGATGATCCATTTGTCGTCGTAGGGGAACCTGGTGCCGAGCCAGTTGCCCAGCCTGACGCAGGCCCTCTCCCTGAACCAGTCCAGGACGCCGTGGACGTTCTCGGAGTAGTCCTGGGGGTTGATGTCCATGTCCCTGCAGTGGGCGGACGTCCTCTCGGTGAGATCCCTGTCGGCGTAGTTGATGAACCACTGGTCGTCGATCCTCCTGATGTGGACCCTGCGTCCGCACCTGCAGACCACCTCCTCGGTGAGGTCGTGGAAGGGCTCGGCCTCCCCTGCGTCGATCATGTCCTGGCGCATCCTGTCCTTCGCCTCCTCCACGCGGAGGCCGGCGTACTCGCCGCAGACCGCCTTCATCCTCCCCATGTGGTAGCCGTCCTTGTAGACCTGCTTCTTGGCCTCGACCAGCTTGGGGTCCCCGGGCTGGGTGATGCCCATCCTGTCGATCATGTCCTTGGCGGGGAAGTCGCCGTAGCCCTTCATCTCGATGATCGATATGGGGACCACGGAGTCGATGAGCTCCTGGCTGAGACCGAACCTCTCCTTCAGGGCCGGGTCCCTCTTCACCGCCTCCAAGGATATCCAGTCGTCGGGGGCGTCGGAGGGCACGGATGTGACCAGACCGGTCCCGACGTCGGGGTCGCAGAAGGCGGCGGGGAACACGGGGATCTCGCGGTGGATCATGGGGGCCTCGCACATCCAGCCGATCATGTCGGCTCCGGGGATGGCGCCAACCTCCTCGATGCCGTCCTTCTGGAGCTGCAGCTTCTCGGCCGCCTGCGGGGACACGATCCATGTCTCGCCGTCCTTCCTGATGCGCCTGTACTCCACGTCGGGGTTCACCCAGAAGCACACCTGGCCGAAGACGGTCTCCGGCCTGAGGGTGGCGGCCACCAGGAACTCGTCCCCGTGCCTGAACTTCAGGAGGGTGTACTCCTGCGTCTCCGCCCTGCCGCCCTTGGAGATGTCCGTCTCGGAGGGATCGACCGCGACGGGTCCGCAGCTGGGGCATGCGGGTGCGAAGTAGGGCTTCTGGATGAGCAGGCCGGCGTCGTGGAGCTTCCTGAACTGCCACTGGATGAACCTGCCGTAGTCGGGGTACAGGGTGCAGGTGAACCTCCTCCAGTCGGCCAGGAACCCGAACCTCTTCCAGTAGTCGTTGACGTAGACCCTGTTGAAGAACTCCACCACGGACATGGGGTCCTTGAAGGAGGCGATCTCCTCGTCGGTGCAGCCGTTCCTCCTGAGGTAGTCGAGGGTCCCCTCGTCGCCGCGGGAGATCCTGTTGAACAGGGATATGCCGCCGTTCCCGGTGGCGTGGGTCCCCACGGGGAAGAGCACGTTGTACCCGGTCATGCGCTTGTACCTGCCGATGGCGTCCACATAGGTGTATC
>CAYZSQ010000004.1:0-27613 GCA_964479785.1 uncultured Methanomassiliicoccales archaeon | reverse complement strand
ATCGCCATCCACAGCCGCAGATGGGGGTGCGCGGCGCTCGTCTATGCGGCGCTGGTCGGACTCTCCCGTCTGTACCTCTGCGTCCACTGGCCCACCGACGTGGTCGCGGGGGCTCTAGTAGGGATCGCCGCGGCTCTCCTGGCTGTGTGGTTCATGTCCCGCCGGATACCGTACTTCAGGGACCTGGAGAAAGGTGACGCGCTCGTGCGACGCCGGAAAAGAAAGGAGGACAGGGGCTCGCGCCCCCGAAATGATTTGCAGCTCAGTCCATGACGTCCGCCATCGAGTAGACCTTCCCCTTGGGCTGCCTCACGACCCAGCCGGCCGCCATGACGGCGCCGCCGACGAAGATCTCCCTGGAGTGGGCCTGGTGGCGGATCTCGATCCTCTCGGAGTTCCCGACGAACATGACGGTGTGGTCGCCGACGATGTCCCCGCCCCTGACTGCGTGTATGCCGATCTCCTTCCCGCGGGGGCAGTGGCCCTGCCTCCCGTAGACGAGCTCCTTCCCGCCCATGGCCTCGGAGATGATCTCCGCCGCGGTCATCGCCGTCCCGCTGGGGGCGTCCTGCTTCTGGTTGTGGTGGGCCTCGATGATCTCCACGTCGTAGTCGTCGCCCAGGAGGACCGCGGCCTGCCTGATCAGCTTGTTGAACACCGCCACCCCGATGGAGTAGTTGGTGGAGATGACGGCGGCCACGTCGTTCCTCTCGACGGCCTCGGCGATCTCCCTCTTGACGTCGTCGGACAGCCCGGTGGTCCCGATGATCAGGTTCACGCCGGCGTCCGCGGCCACCGGTGCGTTGACCGCCGTGGCCTTGGCGATGGTGAAGTCGAGGAGCACGTCCGTGCCCGAGTCCCTCAGGACCTGCGCCAGGTCCTTGGGGTCGGAGACCGGGACGCCGATGGCGCCCACGCCGGCGACCTCTCCTATGTCCCTCCCGATGTTGACGAGGTCGAAGGCGGCGGAGACGGTCATGCCCTCCGTGGCCAGGACCCTCCTCACCAGCATGGTGCCCATCTTCCCGCAGGCTCCCACGAGCCCGACCCTTGTGACTTTGTCGTCCGTCATTGCTATCGTGTCGGCAAGGGCTCTGCCCATATATGGGATGCTCGGACGTCCGCCCTGACAGGCGGTTCCCCGACAAGGATTCACGGTTGCGAAATGTATGAAGTGATTTTCACGGTTGCGAAAAATCGGAAAGGAAATTCACGATTGCGAAAACACCATAATAAATATAAACCCCCCAGACCATGGGCACTCATGATGGAGCTCGTCGGCAGGAAGGCGGAGATGGAGACCCTGAGGGCATTCATGGACGACCCCTACGTCTCCGGATGCGCGGTGTACGGTGTCAGGCAGATGGGGAAGACCACGCTGCTCAGGCACCTGGCCAAGGAGTACAGGTCGGTCTACATCCAGGCGAGCATGGGGTCCGAGGAGTCGGCGGTGGGCCTGGCCATGAGGTACATACGCGAGGATTTCCCCACCGCGGCCGAGCCCACGACCCTGGCCGGTCTGCTGGATGTGCTGAGGGACATATGCTCGGAATCCCCCACGCTGGTCATCATCGACGAGTATCCGTACCTGTCCTCGTCCCTGGCCCATGCGGACAGCGCCTTCCAGGGGTTCATCGACGGGACCGTTGCGGACACGGGTTCGAAGATGATCATCTGCGGTTCCCAGCTGTCATCGATGATGCGTATCCTCAACGACGGCTCCAATCCCCTGTACAGCAGGTTCAGGATGTCCCTCGAGGTGGGGCCGATGACCTTCGAGGACACCTGTCTGTTCCACCGGGGGATGGGGGACATCGACCTCATCAGGATGTATCTGGTGTTCGGCGGGATCCCCACCCTCCATCTGATGTTCAGGGTGGGTTCCTTCGGGGAGGTGGTCGCCAGAATGTTGTCCCAGGGCATGCCCTACGGGGACATGGCCAGGGGCAGGATCGCGTCGGAGGCGGGCAACCCGGACTCCGCGGAGGCCGTCGTCAGGGCCATAGCCGCCGGTCACAGCAGCCTCGGGGAGATATCCCGTCTCACCGGCATACCGCAGAGCACCTGTTCGAAGATCCTTTCCAGGCTGGAGGACTCGCGGATAGTTGGCCGCCGGGTCCCGATGGCGGGGGCGCCGAAGAAGCCCAGGTTCATCATAGCCGACGGGTTCGTCGGGCTGTGGTACACGGTCTTCGACGGTCTGGACCGGTTCAGGCTGCCGGATGACGCCGAGGCGAGGACGGGGATGCTGGAGGGTCCGGTGTCGACCTTCCTGGGGAGGCGGTTCGAGATGTTCTGCGCCGAGTACATGTCGCGCCACTACAGGTGCGATGCCATCGGCTCGTGGTGGGGGGTGGAGGACGACGGCGAGGGAGGCAGGGTCGGTGTGGACATCGACCTGGTGGCGGATGTGCGGGAAGGGGGCAGAAGGGGCACCGTCTTCGCAGAGTGCAGGTTCCGGAGACGGATGATGAAGCTGTCCGACCTGGAGACCCTGGAGAGGCGCGCCAGAGCGGTCGATCCCAACGCCTGCCTGATGCTGTTCTCCGCCGGCGGGTTCGAGAGGCAGCTGGCGGCCACGGCGTGGATGCACGGGGCGGTGATGGTGGGTCCGGAGGAGCTCATGGGCAGGGCTCCCGCGCCGGACGCTCTGACCCCCCGGCCTCCTCCCGCGTCGGGGGCGGGTCCCTCGGACTCGGACGGTGACGGGGCCCGAGACGGCGACCGGCCCTTGGACGACGACCCCTCCGGTTCAGTCCTCCCACTCCGCGAACAGCTTCGCGACGCCCTTCTTGGCCACCGACCAGCAGGGGACCCCGCCGATGAGCACCGCGACCTTCACGGCCTCCAGGATCTCCTCCTTTGTGGCGCCGTAGTTCTTGGCGACCCTGGCCTGGGGGTAGACGCAGTCCTCGCACATCCTGACGCACACGCAGGACAGGGCCATCAGCCTCTTGGTCTTCCTGTCCAGGGCGCCGTCCTCCACCATCACCCTGTCCATGGTGTGCAGGGTGTCGACGAAGGACGGGTCCAACTCGTTGATCGCTTTGAGGGTGTCCGGGGCGAATCCGCCCATGTCCGAGCACATCCGCCCGAACCTGTTCATGCCGCATCCTCCCCCGTCCCCGGAGCACTGTTCCTGAGCCATGCGCTGAGGACCTTCGGGCGCGGGGATAACGGTTGCCCCCGGGACCGCCCCGGTTAAAGGCCGTTGAGGCCGGCGGGGATCCGGAACCCGCCCTCCGGCATGTCGTAGGGGGTGCCCTCCGGGAACCCCTCCCGAACGGCGTCCAGCAGGGCCTCCAGATTATTCTCGGAGTTGGCCGCCAGCACCGGGGACGGCCCGTCCAGGGCGACGCCCCCGTCCATCCCCCGGCACACCCCTCCGGCGGCCAGGACGCAGGTCAGCGCCCCGGCGTAGTCCCAGGGGGACAGCCGGACCTCGAAGTACAGGTCGATGGCGCCCTCGGCCAGCATGGACAGCTCCACCGCCGCCGTGCCGATGCGCCTGATGTCGTTGATCCTCGGGTACAGGGACTCGGTGGCCCGGAACACGCCGGGGGCCAGGGACTTCCGGTAGCAGCACCAGGCGGTGCTCATGATGCAGTCCTCCAGCGGCCTGTGGGACACCCGCATCGGGACCCCGTCCCTCCACGCCCCCCTCCCGATCTCGGAGCAGTACATCCTGCCGGTGAACGGGTTGTGGACCACGCCGATGAAGGGCTCCCCGTCCCTGAGGAGCGCCACGGATATCCCCACCTCCGGGATGCCCCGGGAGAAGTTCATGGTCCCGTCGATGGGGTCCACGATCCATGTGTATCCGTCCGCGAGGATGGGGGCGTCGTCGCCCTCCTCCCCCACGAAGGATGACCCGGGCACCAGGTCCAGGAGCCTGGACCTGAGGAACCTCTCGTTCTCCTCGTCCGTCGGGGTCACCACGTCCTCCCTGGAGCCCTTGCTCCTGACGGAGGACACGCTGGCGCCGCCCACCAGCTCCCCCGACTCCCTGACGATGTCCGCTATCCTTCCGAGCACGGCCGTGCCATGGCGGACCTCCGATAAAGAGATGTCCGCTTCGACGGGACGGGCCGACCGAACGAAGGTTATTCAACGTGGTTCGGGATTGTTCAGGCATGGCAGCCACGATCCCCGATGAACTGGCGGAGGAGCTCACCCTCCTCCAGAGGCGCATAGTCGACGAGAACCGCCGGGTGCTGGTGATGTTCGAGGGTCGCAGCGGCAGGGTCATGGGCAGGGTGATAAACGAGTTCATGAACCTCCTGGAGCCCAGGGGCATCCAGTACACCCGTTTCGTCCCGGAGGCCGTCAACTCCCCCAGGGACATGCTCAGATACCTGGCCAGGGAGCCGGCCGGCGGCAAGATATCGATCTACGACCGCTCCTGGTACTCCCTCATCATGGCCGAGACGGACAGGGGCGGGGACATGGAGTCGCTGCAGAGGCTGGCCAGGAACTTCGAGAGGTACCTCACCAACAACGGCGTGGTCGTGGTGAAGTTCTACCTGAACATCTCCGACGAGGCCATGGAGTCGGTGGCCGGCAGCATGGGGGGCAAGAGGGGGAGCGACACCTTCCTGACCGACGACCACATCGATCCCAGGAAGTGGAGGGACAAGCTCGTGATGCCCATGATCGCGTCCACCAACACCCCCCACGCCCCCTGGGACATCATAGACGTCAGGGACCTCTACCTGACCATGGACATGGTGGTCCGCAGCTTCATGGACAGGGTGGAGCACCGCTTCGACCACCCCCTGCCGCAGGAGTCCAGGCCCATGGACACGTCCTTCCCCAACCCCAGGCCCGAGGCGGACCTGGGTCTCGAGGCCAAGAGCTACAATTCCGAGCTCCAGGCGCTCTCGGAGGAGGTCTCCGGGCTCCAGACGGAGCTGGCGGCCTCCGGCAGGTCCCTGGTGCTGGTGTTCGAGGGCTGGGACGCCGCCGGCAAGGGCGGGAGCATCAAGAGGCTGGTCCGGGCCCTGAACCCCCGGGGCTACTACGTGGTGCCGGTGGCCGCACCGGTGGGCGACGAGAGGGTCCACACCTACCTGTGGAGGTTCGCCATCAACATGCCCAAGGCCGGGCACATAGTGGTCTTCGACCGCTCCTGGTACGGGAGGATGATGGTGGAGCCCATCGAGGGGCTCTGCACCGAGGAGGAGTACCAGCGCTCCGCCGCGGAGATCAGGGCCTTCGAGAGGCTGATCGTCCAGTCCGGGGGGATCGTGGTCAAGTTCTGGATGGAGATATCGTCGGAGGAGCAGCTGGCCCGCTTCAACGCCCGGGCCGCCAACCCGGTCAAGGCCTGGAAGATCACCGACGAGGACTGGCGCAACCGCGAGAAGTGGGACGCCTACGAGGAGTACGTGGACCGGATGATATCGGCCACCAACACCCCCTACGCGCCCTGGGTGGTGGTGGAGTCCGAGGACAAGAAGTACGGCAGGCTCAAGGTCCTCCGCACGGTCAGGGACGTGCTGGAGAGGGAGCTGAGGTGAGCCGGCCCCATGGCCGTCATCCCGAGGGTCATTCGGCGATTGTCGGTAACGATATTCGACAATATTATATAGCCTGGGCCCATCGTCCGACCCAATGGTTGACGAGTTCAAGCAGAAGATCGCGGGGGAGATCGCAATCTCCCCGGATCCGGGCAAGACCATCAGGAAATGGAGGGAGGAGTTCGGGCTGTCCCAGCACCAGCTGGCCGACGCCATGGGCGTCTCCCATTCGGTCGTCAGCGACTACGAGTCCGGGAGGCGCAGGTCCCCCGGGGTCAACGTGGTCAAGAAGATGGTCGACGCCTTCATAGAGCTCGACATACAGAACGGGTCGCCCGTGATATCGAGGTACAATCCGGACTTCAAGCTGGACTGCATCATCGCCATGGACGAGTTCCCGGGAGGGGTGGACGTGGAGGCGTTCATCTCCGCCATATCGGGGAGGAACCTCAACCCGGACAGGGCGATGGCCAAGTCGATCTTCGGCTACACCATCGTGGACTCGGTGAAGGCCATCCTCTCGCTGGGGTCGGAGGACTACCTCAAGATCTACGGCTGGAACACCGAGAGGGCGCTCATATTCACGAACGTCCACTTCGGCCGCTCCCCCATGATCGCCGTGAGGGCCCACCCCCTCACCCCCGGGATGGTCGTGTATGTCAAGCCCGAGAAGACGGACCCCCTGGCCATCAAGCTGGCCAGGCTGGAGTCGATACCCCTCGTCACCACCGACCTGGAAGTCGAAGACATCGTCGCCAGGATGGACGCCCTCAGGGAGGGAATCTAATGGACGTAGGAATCGTAAGTTACGGAGGTTACATCCCCAGATACAGGATCAAACCCGAGGAGATCGGCAGGGTCTGGGGAGTGGATGGGAAATCTATGGGCAAGGGGCTGATGATCTATCAGAAGTCCGTGCCCTCGCCCGACGAGGACGTCGTCACCATAGCGACCGAGGCCGCCAGGTACATGATGGCCAGGGTCCCCGAGGTCGATCCCAAGGACATCGGGGCGATATACGTGGGATCCGAGTCCCACCCCTACGCGGTCAAGCCCACATCCACCATCGTGGCGGAGGCCATCGAGGCCACCCCCGCCATGACCGCCGCGGACATGGAGTTCGCCTGCAAGGCCGGGACGGCCGGCATCCAGGCCTGCATGGGCCTGGTGGGCGCCGGCATGGTCAGATACGGCGTGGCCATCGGCGCGGACACATCCCAGGGGGCCCCCGGGGACGCCCTGGAGTACTCCGCATCCGCCGGAGGCGCCGCCTACCTGATCGGATCCGAGAAGGTCATCGCGAAGATCAACAAGACCCTCAGCTTCACCACCGACACCCCCGACTTCTGGAGGAGGGAGGGACAGCCCTACCCCAGGCACGGGGGGAGGTTCACCGGCGAGCCCGCCTACTTCAGGCACATCACCTCCGCGGCGAAGATGATGTTCGAGGCCATGGGCACCACCGCCGAGGACTACAAGTACGCCGTCTTCCACCAGCCCAACGGGAAGTTCCCCTCCAGGGTGGCGTCCCAGCTGGGATTCACCCCCGAGCAGATCGAGCACGGCCTCCTGACCCCCAACATCGGCAACACCTACAGCGGGGCCGTCCCCCTGGGGCTGGCCAGCATCCTGGACCACGCCGAGCCCGGGGACAGGATCTTCGTGACCTCCTACGGGTCCGGGGCCGGGAGCGACGCGTTCGACATCACCGTGACCGACGAGATGGCCAATTACAAGAGGGACAACGCGCCCACCATGGAGAAGGTGATGGCGGACCCCGTCTACGTGGACTACGCTGTCTATGCCAAGTACAAGGGCACGATCATCATGCCGGAGTGATAACATGAGGGATGTAGCAATCATAGGCGCAGGGGTCACCAAGTTCGGTGAGCTCTGGAACAAGTCATTCAGGGCCATCGGCATCGAGGCCGGGATCAAGGCGATGAACGACGCCGGGCTCCACGGCAGCGAGATCGAGGCCGCTTTCATCGGGAACATGGCGGGAGGCCGCTTCGTCAACCAGAAGCACATCGACGCCCTCATCGCCGACTACGCCGGACTGGCCGCCAACCACGTGCCCGCCGTCAGGGTCGAGGCCGGAGGGGCCTCCGGAGGGGTCGCCTTCAGGCAGGCCGTCATGGCCGTGGCCTCCGGCATGCACGACGTCGTGATGGTCGGAGGGGTGGAGAAGATGACCGACATGGACGACGTCTCCATCAACTCCGTCCTGGACACCACCGCCGACGCCGAGTGGGAGGCCGGGATGGGGGCCACCTTCGCCAGCCTCCACGGCATGATCGCCCAGCGCATGATCAACGACGGCATCGCCACCAGGGAGGAGATCGCCTCCTTCGCTGTGAACAGCCACTTCCACGGGGCCCTCAACCCCAACGCCCAGTTCAGGAAGGCCATCACCCTGGACACCGTCCTGAGGTCCGGGCCCGTCGCCACCCCCCTGGGGATGTTCGACTGCGCCCCCATATCCGACGGCGCGGCGTCCGTGGTGCTGTGCCCCCTGGAGGACGCCCCCAAGTACACCGACTCCTACGTCAAGGTGTCCGCCGTCACCCAGGCCAGCGACACCCTGGCCCTGTTCCAGAGGCCGGACATCACCTCCTACGGCGCCACCGTCGCCGCCGCCAAGGCGGCATACGAGCAGGCCCACATCACCGCCGCCGACATCCAGGTGGCGGAGGTCCACGACACCTACACCGTCACGGGCATCATGGCCCTGCAGGACCTGGGCTTCTACAAGCGCGGAGAGGCCGGGAAGGCCGTCCTGAACGGCGAGTGCCAGGTCGGGGCCGGCAAGCTGGCCGTCAACACGTCCGGGGGCCTGAAGGCCCGCGGTCACCCCATCGGCGCCACCGGCGTGGCCCAGATCGTGGAGCTGGTGGAGCAGCTCAGGGGGACCGCCGACAAGAGGCAGGTGGAGAACTGCAAGTACGGTCTGGCCCAGAGCAGCGGGGGAACCGGCTCCGCTGTGACCGTCAGCATCCTGGAGGCGATCTGATGTCATCCGTTGCACGCGAGTGGAGGGAGATCCCCGGCAGGTACAACCTCAAGGGGACCAAGTGCACCAACTGCGGCGCCATATACTTCCCCAGGCGCGACTTCTGCCCCAAGTGCCGCCGCGCCGGCATCGGGAAGATCGAGGAGTACGCCGTGGCGAGGACGGGGGAGGTGTTCACCTACTCCATCGTCTACGAGGCTCCCGCCGCATGCGACATGATCAAGCCCTACGCCGTGGTCATGGTGAAGACCGACGACGGCGTCATGGTGACCGGCCAGCTGGTGGACGTCAACATCGAGGACGTGGCCATCGGCATGAAGGTCAGGGCGGTCCTGCGCAAGCTGGACGCCGACGGCGAGTCCGGCGTCATCCACTACGGGTACAAGTTCGTGCCCCAGTGAAAACGACGGGGGGAGACCCCCGTCTCAAAACCTGTTTTCTTCTGTGTCCGTGCTCAGTCCACCGTCTGGTGGATCACGCTGCCCTCCTTCGTCCTGGTCACCGAGATCTGCTTCAGGATCCTCTCCTTCAGCAGGTCCACGTGGGAGATCACGCCCACCATCACGTCCCCGTCGGTGAGCCCGTCCAGGACCTTCAGCGCCTGCTCCAGGGAGTCCGAGTCCAGGGAGCCGAACCCCTCGTCGATGAACAGGGCGTCCACCCTGCTGCCGCCGGCCGTCATCTGTATGGAGTCGGACAGCCCCAGTGCCAGGGAGAGTGCGGCCTTGAAGGACTCCCCGCCGGACAGGGACTTCACCGTCCTGACCTTCCCGGTGAGGTTGTCCAGCACGTCTATGTCCAGGGCGGTCTGGGACCTGTTGTCCCCGGCGGTCTCCTTCCTCCGGAGCTCGAACCTGCCGCCGGACATCTGGGACAGCCTGGCGTTGGCGCATCCCAGCACCCTCTCGAAGTACATGGTCTGGATGTACTGCTCGAACTGGATCTTCCTGGAGCCGGCGGCCCTCCCGTTGGCCACGTCGGACATCCTCTCCAGGGCCTCCACCTCCTTGGCTTTTTCTTCCAGCTCGGCCCACCTCTCCTCCAGGAACCTGGCCACGGACTCGTTGCCCCTGCACCTGTCGGTGACCTCCGCCAGCTCCCTGGCCGCCTCCTCGCGGATACCGGTGCACCTCTGCACCTCCGCCTCCGCCGCGGCGAGGTCCGGTCTCTCGGTGTTGTCCAGCTCTGTTCTCAGCTCGTTGAGTCTCCCGGTTACGTAGGACTCCTCCCTCCTGAACTCGGAGACGGCGGACTCCAGCGCCCCGTGGTCGGTCCCCATGAGCCTGTCGAAGCCCTCCCGGTCCAGGCCGAACTCCCTCAGCATGGACACGAAGCGGGAGCCCGCCTCGTCCAGCCGGGGCACCAGCTCCTGGATCCGGCCCCTGGCGGCGGTCAGTCTGCTCTCCTGCACGGCGACCTCCCTGTCCAGGGCCGCCGCCCTCTCGGAAACGGACCTCTCGAGGGCCTCCGCGCTCTCTATCGTCATCGAGTTGGTCCGGACGGCCTCGAGGGCCTCCGCCTCGTTGGCGAACTCCAGCCCCTCCGATATGGCGGCCAGCTCGCTCCTGCCGCCGGCCAGTGCGCTCGTCGCATCGGCCCTCCTCGACTCCATCTCGCGCAGGGAGGACTCCAGGTCCGAGACCATCCCGGCCAGCTCCGTCTCCTCGGTTCTGAACCTCTCCAGCCCCAGGGCGAGGGACTCCAGGGAGTTCAGCTCCCTCCTGGCCTCCGCCAGCTCCCGGCCCTGGTCCGCGATCATCCCGTCCAGCGCTTCCAGCGCGGCGGAGGCGTCGGAGTCGGTCCCGGAGGCCTCCCTCAGGGAGGCTATCATGGAGCCGTAGGACGCCCTGGTGCTGGCCAGCTCCTCGGCGGCCCTGCTGCGGGCCTGGTCCTCCTTCTCCTTCCTCTTCCTGAGCTTGGAGAGCTCCGCCTCGGTGGGCACGCCGTCGGGCACGGCGGCCGGGGACGGGTGGTGGACGGACCCGCACACCGGGCAGGGGACCCCCTCGGAGAGCCCCCTGGCCAGCAGCCCGGCCTGGGACCTGAGGAACAGGGACTCGGCCGATTCCACCTCGACGGCAAGGGCCTTCGCCTGGCGGTCGTGCATGGCGAACGAGCTCTCCAGCCTCTTCATCTCCGTCTCTGCGTCCAGGCATGCGGCTCCCGCGGACCTCTTGGACGACAGCTCCGACAGCCTCTCGGCAAGGCCGTCCACCACCATCCTCTGCATGTCGGTCCTGGTGCCGATGTCGGCGCTGCCGGAGATCTTGGACCTGATGGCCTCCAGCTCCGCGGAAGCCTTCGCGAGGTCGTTCCTCGAGGCGCAGATGCTCCTGTCAAGGTTCAAGGCGGAGCGCTCCAGCTCCGAGATCCGGGCGCGGAGGCTGTCGGCCTTGGCGTAGCGCGGGATGCTGTCGCCGATCCTGGCGTTGGCCATGGACAGCGCCGCCGCCTCGGCCATGCGCCGCGCGGCCTCCTCCCGCTCGGGGCCCAGAGCCTCCATGGACGTCTTCGCCGCCTCAAGCCTCGACTCCGAGTCGTCCTCCTCGTCCTCGGCCGCCTGCAGGGACCTCCTCACGGCGGCCATCTCCTCCTCGGCCTTCACCAGCGGGGCCGACCTGCGGAGCATCTCCAGGGTGGAGGACATCCCTTCGATCTCCCCCCTGCGGGCGTCCAGCTCGGCCATCCTCGACGCCATGGAGTCCAGTTCCATGAACCTGCGCTGGAGCTCCTCGGCCTTGGCCCTCCGCTCCACCGCCGCGGTGTAGCCGCGGTCGGCCTCCTCCCTCCTGGAGGTGAGGGCGGAGATCCCGGCCTGGTCCCTCTCGATTGTGGCCCTCATGACCGTCCTCAGGTCCTCCCGCGGCAGGGAGGTCAGGTCCTCGGCCAGGTCCGTCTTGAACTCGGACAGCCTCTCCACGGCCTCGGCGCTCCTGTGCCTGAACGCCTCCCCCTTCTCCCTGGACACGTCGGACAGCACCTCCTGCACGAAGCGGAACCTGTCCGTGCCGAAGAGGTTCCTGAGGATCTCCGTCCTCACCTTGCTGTCGGTGTCCAGCAGCCTCATGAACTCCCCCTGTGCCAGCATCACGATCTGGCCCCACTGGTCCGCATTCATCCCCAGGATGCCCTCCACCCTGGAGTTCACCTCCTTGACGGTGGACGTGGCTATCTGGCCCGCGACCCTCAGCTCCGCCGTGGGGTTGGTGCGCTTCTCGTTGCCCTTGGAGTCCCTCCTCAGGTAGGGCGGGCTCCTGGTGACCTCGTACCTGGTGCCCAGGTGGTCGAACACCAGCCTGACCATGGGCCTCGAGTCCGTGAGGTCGCTCCTCAGGGTCTCCGCCGCCCTCCTGGCGCCGCTGGTCTTGCCGAACAGCGCGTAGGTCATGGCGTCGAATATCATGGTCTTCCCGGAGCCGGTGTTCCCGGTGATCAGGAACAGCCCGGAGCCCATGCGCTCGAAGTCCACCACGGTCCTCTCGGAGTAGGGGCCGAAGGCCTCCATCTCCAGGAGTATGGGCCTCATTCAGACCCCTCCCTTTCGGCGATGATGTCCCTGAGCACGTCCCTCTGGTACGGGGTGAGGTCCTCGCCGGTCACCTCCCTGTAGAACTCGGCGAACAGCTCCGCGGGCGGCTGGTCCCTTACCGCCTCCATCCTCAGCGTCCCGGAGGACACTATCCTGTCGGAGGCCGCCACGGAGACGCTCATGGTCCCGGGGTACACCTTGTACAGCTCCGGCAGCAGGTGCCCCGGGGGCTCGGAGAGCTGGACGATGATGTAGTCGTCCCTGCCCTCGGGGTCCCCGTACCCCGCCGCGATGATGTCGTCCAATCTCCCCTTCAATACCCTGAGGTCCCTCATCGGGCTCAGGGGGACCGCCTCCACGGACACCCGGCCCTTGGGCCCGATGTCCACCAGGGACACGCTCTTGGGCCACAGGGCCTCGGACGCGGAGTACTTCAGCGGGGATCCGCTGTACCTCACGGTCTCCCTGGACACCGACTGGGGTATGTGCAGGTGCCCCAGTGCGACGTAGTCGAAGGCGTCCAGCGAGGAGGCCGGGATGCAGGATATCCCTCCGACCTCCGGCCGCTGGTCCTCCGACTCTGACGTCATGGGTCCCGAGTCCCCGTCGGAGAAGAACTGGTGGGCCACCAGCAGGTTCCGCCTGGAGGGGTCGACACCTGACTCCCCGATGACGGCGGCCATGGCGTCGGCGTACCCCTGGACGTCGGCCCCCAGGGATGCACGGACCTCCGAGACCCTGAAGTAGGGGAGGAGCCAGATGTCCAACTCCCCGTGTTCGTCGGCCACGGTGTGCCTCTCGGCCCTGCCGGTGAACTCCCCGGCTATGTGTATCCCGCTCCTGCCCAGGATGGGCCCGCAGAACTCCAGCCTGGCGCCGGAGTCGTGGTTGCCGGCGACGACGTAGATCTGGCAGCCCAGGTCCGCCACCTCCGACAGGAAGTCGCCGAACAGGGTGACCGCCTCCTCCGACGGGATGGCGCGGTCGTAGACGTCGCCGGCGATGACCAGGGCGTCCGGGTGCCGTTCCCGGACCACGTTCACGATGGAATCCAGCACGAATCTCTGGTCTTCGATCATGGAATAGCCGTGAATCCGCTTCCCGATGTGCAAATCCGAAGTGTGTAACATCTTCAATCTTATACCACCTTAATTTTTTTAGAGCGTTTTTGGTAGCTACTGCATAGAAGATGCAGGACTGCGTATATAATCATTTACAATATTTGTAAAAATCAAATCGTACGTTTACATCATGACACATTCGGTAAACGCTTTTACATCGGATGGAAATGCCCTGTCATGGAAGGGTCCGGGATCCAGGAGGCCGTGAAGCAGGCCTGCTCGCTGACGTACGTCTCGCAGAAATTGGACATCTCCCGCCCCTCGTTGTACAAGTACATGGACCTGTACGACAGGGGCGAGAGGGAGAGGATCCCCCAGGGCGTCCTGTCGTTCCTCGACTACATGTCCACGGGGCTCCGCAGCGACGACGACGTGATCCTCTACTTCATGGGCATGGTCGGCGAGACGAAAATCGATGACGGCAAGTTCACGGAGGATGTGAGGGCCGTGTCCGGCGGCGGCAGGATGATGGTGATGTTCCCCGACGTGGCCGATCCCGGGTCGGTGGTGGTGGAGGTCCTGGTGAGGACGCCCGGCGGATGCTCCGTCATAGGCGAGTACAGGCCGGGGCCCGGGAAGAGTTTCGTGACGATAGACGACCTCGTGCCCGGACACGAGTTCCTCTACAGGGTCAGGGGCCCCGAGGGGTACCTGACAGGATCGGTCCCCTTCGTCATCGGGGATTCTTGACCGGGGCGCGTCAGTGATAAGAAGTGCCATTGGGACGGGATGATCGGCGCGCCCCGGTCGGGTCGTTACCGAATCCTCATTCTTCCACCTCCTCCAGGAATTGGTGGATCATGGTTCCCGTTGGCGGATGATAAACCGGGCACCGTGCCCGCACGCTGCGCGGGGACGGTTGCGCCATGGGCGGTCAGGAGGTCCGATACGACCGACGGCGGAATCGGCGTCGGACCTGACGCGGGACAGCGCGCCCGTGTCTGGCACAGTCCTTCGACCGGGCCTTCCGGTGGAGTCAGAGCTTCTGGAGCTCCACCATCGCCACCCTCTCCACGGCCTCGTCCTCGGGGGATAGGAAGCAGCTCCTGAGCCCCAGCTTCTCGGCCTTCCAGGGCGTGGGGTCGATGATGGAGTCGTCCCTGACCATCCCGATCTCGTCGAGTCTCGGGTCCGCGACGTCCATGAGCACGGCGACGTACTCGTCGCGACCCTCCTTCGGCCTCATGCGGTCCATGGCCCTGCCGATCTGGCGCTCCCACGCGCAGTACAGGATGATCTCCGTGGGCAGGGTCTTCGACCTGTTGGTCCCCTCCCTGAACGCCCTCTCGGCGTGCAGCGCGGCGGACATGGCGTGGTCCCTCCCGGCCACCATGTCCGGGTCCAGGAGGACCACGTCCCCTCCCATGGACGTGAAGTGTGCCACGATGGTCTCGAAGGACGCCCCTCCCCTCATGCCGATGACGTCGAAGCGCATGCATCCACAACCTGTTACACGTATAAAGCGGTGGTCTCCCGACATCCGTCGTATCCAACCGCGCCATGGGCGGACACATGTCTGCGGGCGGGGGCGGCGCACCATTAAAGATATAAGAAGGACCAGAGTACGCTCCCTCAAGGAATGAGTGAACACCATGGCCGACGAATGGATCAGGATTGCAGCCCCCGCGACCACCTCCAACATAGGCGCGGGCTTCGACGTATTCGGACTGGCACTCAAGGAGCCCTACGACATCATCGAGGGCAGGAAGATCGAGTCGGGTATCATCATCTCGGAGATCACCGGGCCCGGGTCCGAGGGCATCCCCACCGACCCCGACCAGAACTCCGTGGGCATCGCCGCCCAGGAGGTGCTCAGGAGATGCGACGCCGACTTCGGCATCGAGATCAGGATAAGGAAGGGCATCCGCCCCTGCAGCGGCATCGGCTCCTCCGGGGCGTCCGCTGCGGGAGGGGCCTATCTGGCCCACATCCTCTGCGGCGAGAAGCTCTCGCCCACCGAGGTCGTGCTCTGCGCGGCCCACGCCGAGGACGTCACCTCCGGCGGATTCCACGCGGACAACGTGGCGCCCTGCGTGCTCGGCGGCTTCACGGTAATCCGCTCCTACGAGCCCTTCGAGGTCATCACCATCAGGCCCCCCGAGGACCTGGGGATCGTGGTGGCCATGCCCGACGTCATGGTGGCGACCAAGGACGCCAGGGCCGTCCTCCCCATGGAGGTCTCCCGCAAGGACATGGTGTTCCACCTGGGCAACGCCGCGTGCATGGTGTACGCCATGCAGACCGGCGACCTGGGGCTGATCGGGAGGTCGGTGAAGGACGCCGTGTTCGAGCCCGCCAGGACCTGCCTGGTGCCCCACCTCAAGAAGGCCGAGGCCGCGGCCAAGTCCCACGGCGCCATAGCGTCGTTCCTGGGAGGCTCCGGCCCCTGCATCATATCATTCTTCGACAAGAGCTCCCATCAGGGCGAGGCGATCGCGGAGAGCATCCGCGGCATGTACGCCGAGAACGACATGGGATGCGAGACCTGGATCACGGAGCCCGGCTCCGGTTGCAGGAGGATCTGAAATGGCAGCGCACAAAGTCATATGCTGGGATTGCGGAGCCGAGGTCGACGACCCGTTCGTCAACACCTGCCCCAAATGCGGCGGTCTCCTGACCGTCAAGATGGACCTGGAGCCCGTCAAGGAGATGAGGCCCGAGGACCTCCGCAAGGAGCCCATCGGGGTCTGGAGGTACGCCCCCTTCATGCCCGTGGACCCCGCGCACAAGGTCTCCATCCAGGAGGGCGGGACCCCCCTGTACCCCACGGAGGCGTTGGCCGCCGAGGTCGGCGTCCGGGAGGCCTACGTAAAGTTCGAGGGTCTGAACCCCACAGGGTCCTTCAAGGACAGGGGCATGACCATCGGGGTCTCCCACGCCCGCGAGCTGGGGGCCAAGGTGGTTGGCTGCGCCTCCACCGGCAACACCTCCGCCGCGCTGGCCGCCTACGCCGCCAAGGCGGGGATGAAGTGCGCCGTGTTCCTCCCGTCCGGGAAGGTGGCCATGGGCAAGCTGGCCCAGGCCCTGTTCTTCGGAGCCAAGGTGCTGTCCATCGACGGGAACTTCGACGACGCCCTGGCCCTGGCCAGGAGGATGGCCGAGGAGAGGAAGCTGTACCTGCTGAACTCCATCAACCCCTACAGGCCGGAGGGCCAGAAGTCCGTGCTCTTCGAGATCATGGACCAGCTGCAGTACGACGTCCCCGACAGGATCATCCTGCCCGTGGGCAACGCCGCCAACATCTGGGCGGTGTACAAGGCGGTCACCGAGCTCCAGGAGGTGGGATGGATCGACAAGGTCCCCATGCTCACCGGCATCCAGGCCGAGGGGGCCTGCCCCGTGGCGTCGGCGTTCAGGCAGCACAAGGAGGACTTCGTGCCCGAGGAGAACCCCGAGACCGTGGCCACGGCCATCAGGATCGGCAACCCCGTCAGCGGCAGGAAGGCCCTGAGGGCCATCTACTCCACCGGCGGTGTGGCGGAGACCGTCACCGACGCCGAGATCATCAGCGCCCAGCAGCTCCTTGGCAGGAGGGAGGGCGTCTGCGTGGAGCCCGCCTCCGCCGCATCCATCGCCGGGCTCAGGAAGCTCCGCGAGATGGGCGTCGTGGACAGGGACGAGCGCGTGGTGTGCATCTGCACCGGCAACGGCCTGAAGGACCCCGACACCATCATCAACAACTGCGCCCCGCCCATAAAGTGCGGCAACTCCGTCGAGGACGTGGAGAGGATCCTGTCGCAGTGATCGGAAATCGAAGAGGCTGGCCTGATGGGGGCCGGCCCCTTCGTCCTTTTTCTCTTTTTCATTCTCGGAGGTCCCCGGCTGCCCCTCCGCTGGGGCGGGATCGGACGCCTCCCCGTAGGCGGCGGCCATCTCCTCGATGAGCGCCTCCTCCTCGGACGGCGACATCCCGGCGAACATGTCGGCCGGGCCCCCGCCGGTCTGCTCCTTCATGCTCCTGGCCAGGGCGGGGCCGATCCTGGGCATCGCCGCCAGCACGGACTCCTGGGCCATGGCTATGTCCTCCACGGTGCGGTAGCCGGCCTCGAACAGGGTCCTGGCCCTGCTCCTGCCGATCCCCCTGAGGGAGACCAGGCCGGACAGCTCCTCCTTCACCCCGTACCTTATCCTGACGGACAGGGGCTTGATCCTCCTGACGGCGTCGGGGTTGAAGATGTAGGCGATCTCGGACATGGCGTAGACGATCCAGTCCATGCGGTCAACCCTCGACCTGATGTCCCCCGGCCCTATGCTCAGGGAGTCAGTGATCGTCTCCTCCGGCACCTCCTCCATCCAGTCGTTCACGACGATCGCGGTCTTCAGGTCGCTGAGGAAGTACTCGCGGTCGTAGTCCTCCACCTCGTCAGGGTCCAGAAGGAGCCTCTCCGACCAGGCCTCCTCCTCGCCCTTGAGGCGGGACTGGTCGCCCTTCTTCGGGAACATCCCCAAGACGTCCGGCGTCATGGCCGCCGCGATGAGCATGGGCATGGCCGGGGTGGAGTCGTCTATCCTCATCACGGCGTCCCTGAGCATTGATGCCGTGACAGGGTCTATGTAGAGGTCCGAGACCCTCCTGCCGAAGGGCAGGATGACCACCCGGTCCCCCTGCCTGCGGACCATGCCCTCCCGGTCCAGGAAGTCCACCACCTCCTCCACCACGGTCTCGACCCCGAACAGGCTGGAGGTGTGGCCGAAGAAGGTGTCGCGCATGAAGTCCACCACGGACCCCTCCGAGTCGGCGTCCCCTGTGGCTATCAGGCCCAGGATGTGGCTCCTCAGGACACTCTCGCCGAACAGCTTGGAGGTGATCCTCTCGGTGTCGTGGTCCACGTAGTCCCACATGAGATGGTCGTACTCATTCTCGGTCTTGGCCACCAGCACGGCTTCGCCGTAGGGGTCGTACCCCGGCCTCCCGGCGCGGCCGCACATCTGCTTGACCTCCATCACGGAGATGGGGACGTTGCCGCTGCTCTCGTAGCGGTGGGCGTCCCTGACGACGACCCTCCTGGCCGGCAGGTTGATGCCGGCGGCCAGGGTGGGCGTGGCCACGATCACCTTGATGAGGCCGGCCTTGAACGAGTCCTCCACGTACCTCCTCTGCCTGTAGGTCAGGCCGGCGTTGTGGAATGCGGCGCCGCATGCCACGCAGGACGCCAGCTTCCTCCCCGTGGCCGTGGTCTCGGAATCGCCCTCCAGGAGGCTGGCCTCCGGCTCCGGCAGGGTCCTCCCGGCGGTCTTCTTCAGCAGCCCGGCCAGCCTCACCGCCTCCGCCTCGGTGGAGCGGCGGGAGTTCACGAACACCAGGCACTGGCCCCCGTCGTCCACGGACTGCATCACCAGGGAGGAGACGGCGTCGCCCCTCTCCGGCACCTCCCTGACCGTGCGGTCGTCGAAGGTGATGCTTCCGGACAGGAACACGCCCTCCCTCAGGGGCACCGGGCGCCAGTCGCTCCTGACCAGGGCGGCATGGAGCCATCCCGCCAGGTCGTCGGAGTTGGAGATGGTGGCGGACAGGGCTATGATCTGGAGGTCCGGGTTGCGGCGCATCAGCTTCGTAAGGGCCACCTCCAGGTTGGGGCCCCTGCCGGGGTCGTGGATCATGTGGATCTCGTCGGCGATGACCAGTCTCACATCCTCCATCCAGGGGCTGCCGTGCCTGATCATCGAATCCGCCTTCTCGGCGGTGGCCACCACGATGTCCGCCCGGTCCAGGCCCCTGTCGTCGGAGTCCAGGTCGCCGGTGCTCATGTGCACGCTGAACCCCAGGCCGGAGAAGCGCCTGAAGTCCTCCGCCTTCTCCGAGGCCAGGGCCCTGAGGGGGACGATGTACAGCACCTTCCCCTCCTTCCTGTGGAGGGTGCGGAGGGCGGGGCAGTAGCCTATGAGGGACTTCCCGCTGGCGGTGGGGATGGCGGCCACCAGGTTGCCGCCCTCCAGGGCCAGGGGTATGGCCTCGGCCTGCGGTGGATGGAGCTCCCTGAAGCCGGCCCCCTCCAGGGCGTCGATGACGGCGTCCGGCAGATCCAACTCGTCGACCCTCATGCCACGAACAACCGTGCCGTGGTTGAAATGGTTGGCGGTCTGGGCCCCGTCCGGAACTTCCGATGGTACCATAGAGACTTTTAAAAGAAGAAGTGCGCAATGCGGTTGCGATGAGATTGAAGATCGCTGCGATGACAGTGGCACTATGCTTCGTGATGATCGCGGTGGTCCCCGCGATGGGCGCCGCCGACGCCGACGCATCCGGGGACTACGTGTCGCAGCTGGACGCCAACGGCCTCGCCGTGTACGAATCCGTGACGGAGAGCTTCGCCGAGGCCATGTCCGATCCGGAGAACGAGATGAGCTTCGAGATGGAGCTCCCCTTCCCGGTGCTGTTCGACTCCACCGAGGAGGCCGAGGCCTATGCCGAGGAGACGGTGAACTCCGCCCTGGCGGCCATATACTACACCGACGCCCTGGCGGTCTGGCTGTGGGACCTCCCCGTCACCGAGGTCAGCGTCGAGACGTCCACCGCCGTGGTCACCCTGTCCCAGAGCGGGACCCAGTACAGGCAGGGTTACTTCGTGGCCGTCAAGGTCGCCTTCGCCCTCACCGTCCCCGAGGACATGATGGACGACCCGGACACCGAGGAGAACGAGCTCCTGGGCTACCTGCAGGAGGTGGAGGAGGCCATGGCCTTCGAGGCCTCCGGGGACGACACGGCCTCCAAGGTGAGGTCGATCGCCAATCACCTCTACGGCATCACGGTGGAGGACGACGAGGACGGAGCCGTCAGCAACGTGTACGACGCCCTGGTCACCGGCACCTCGTCCTCCGCGGGGATCGCGGCCGCGTTCAACCTGCTGTGCCAGTACAACGGCATCGAGTCCATGACCGTCAGGGGGACGGTGTACACCGACCCGGACGACGAGGGATCCGCAGGATACTGGAACGCGGTCCTCGACGACGGCGTCTGGTACCTGTGCGACGTCAGCTGGTACGACGGCAGCGACAGGTCGGTGCTCATGGCCGGTTCCAACACCGAGCTGGAGTCCACCGCCGCCGGGGAGAGGTTCGGCGGCACCCACGTGGCCGACCTGGACCTGGCGTCCGGGAACGGCCTGCAGCCGGTGGCCGTATCCGTCGCCGGATACGACTGGCCCGACGAGAGCACCTTCCTGGACAGATACGGCACCTCCATCGTCGCGGCGATCATGGTCGCGATGATCCTGGGCGTGTTCGTCTACGCCATAAAGAAGGGCAATGTCTGAACAAGACGGAGGATGAGCCATCAACCTTAATATACAGGTTCAAACTGCAAAGGAACCATAAACGGGGGAATTCATGACAGACAAAAAGGAAGTGAAGAGGTCCGAGCTCTCCGTCGAGGAATGGGCGGACGCGCAGACCTTCACCACCACTGAGGACATCCGCATCCCTGACCTGATGGCCGACAGGGTCATCGGCCAGGACGACGCCGTCGAGGTGATGCGCAAGGCCGCCTCCCAGAAGAGGCACGTCATGCTCATCGGCGAGCCGGGTACCGGCAAGTCCATGCTGGCGAACTCCATGGTGGAGTACCTCCCCAAGGAGGACCTCCAGGACATCGTGGCCTACCACAACCCGGAGGACTTCAACGAGCCCAGGGTGAGGGTGTTCCCCGCCGGCAAGGGGAAGGCGGTGGTGGCGGAGCAGAAGGCCATCGCGGCCCAGCAGAGGAACCAGAAGAACTCCATGTACATCTACGTCTGCATGGGTCTGGTGGTCCTCGGTCTCGTCGCGGCCATCCTGCTCAACAACTTCACCATCGTGTGGATCGCCATCCTCGGTGCGCTCCTGGTCCTGATGCTCTTCAGGACCCCCGGTCAGCAGAGGACCGAGACCGCCATAGTGCCGAAGCTGCTGGTGGGTCACGACCCGGGCGACATGCCGCCGTTCGTGGACGCCACCGGCACCCATGCGGGCGCCCTCCTGGGCGACGTCAGGCACGACCCCTTCCAGTCCGGAGGCCTCGAGACCCCGTCCCACGACAGGCTGGAGGCCGGGGACATCCACAAGGCCGACAAGGGAGTGCTCTACATCGACGAGATCAACATGCTGAGGATGGAGTCCCAGCAGGCCCTCCTCACGGCGATGCAGGAGAAGAAGATGTCCATCACCGGGCAGTCCGAGCGCTCCTCCGGGGCCCTCGTGAAGTCCGAGCCCGTGCCCTGCGACTTCATCCTGGTGTGCGCCGGCAACCTGGACGCCATCCAGGGGATGCACCCCGCTCTCAGGTCCAGGATCAGGGGGTACGGGTACGAGGTGTACATGCGCAGCACCATGCCGGACACCGACGAGAACCGCGAGAACATCGCCCGCTTCGTGGCCCAGGAGGTCAGGAAGGACGCGAAGATCCCCCACTTCGACAAGTACGCCGTGGCCGAGGTCCTCAGGGAGGCCCAGCGCCGCGCCGGCAGGAAGGGCGAGCTCACCCTCAGGATGAGGGAGCTGGGCGGACTCATCAGGGTCTCCGGGGACATGGCCGTCCAGAGGAAGGCCAAGGTCGTCACCGTCGACGACGTCATCCTGGCCAGGAGCACCGCCAGGAGCCTGGAGCAGCAGATCGCCGACAGGTACATCGAGTCCAGCAAGGCCTACGAGATGTTCAACACCACCGGGGAGGCCGTGGGCATGATCAACGGCCTCGCCGCCCTGAACGCCAGCTCCAACATGGCCGAGTACTCCGGAATAGTGCTGCCCATCGTGGCCGAGGTCTCCCCGTCCCAGGTCAAGAGGGCGGGGCACATCGTGGCCACCGGGCAGCTGGGCGACATCGCCAAGGAGGCCGTGGACAACATCTCGGCGGTCATCAAGAAGTACACCATGACCAACCTGTCCGACAGCGACATCCACATCCAGTACGTCGGCACCTACGACGGCGTGGAGGGCGACTCCGCCTCCATCACCATGGCCACGGTCATCATCTCCGCGCTGGAGAACATCCCGATCCGCCAGGACCTGGCCATGACCGGGTCCCTGAACGTCAGGGGCAAGGTGCTGCCGGTGGGCGGCGTGACCGCCAAGCTGGAGGCCGCCGCCTCCGCGGGCATCAAGATCGCCCTGATCCCGGTGGACAACGCCAAGGACGTGATGATCGAGAACAGGTTCTACAAGACCATGGACATCTACACCGTGGAGACCCTCCGCGACGTGTTCGAGTACGCCTTCGTGGACTGCCCCATGAAGCAGCAGTACATGGACAAGCTCCTGCCCCTCAACAAGGACGGGGTGTCCACCGCGAAGAGGATCGAGCCCCCGGTGGAGCACGTCTACCACATCCCGGAGACGGTGCCCCAGGAGCCCCCCAGGGAGCCTCCCGCGGCCGTCCCCGAGCCCCAGGCGGTGCCGGTCCCGGAGCCGGAGGCCAAGGACGCCCCGGTCCCGGTGCCCAGTCCGCAGTGAAACCGGGACGGGAGACCCCCGTCCCTTCCCCCATCATCCCGTCCACGTCCCGGCCGTGACCTCAGTTATTTTATGCCGTACGGCATGGGACCGTCCATGACCCGGAACGACTACTCCGGATGCTCCCTGGTCATCGGGAGGTTCCAGCCACTTCACAACGGACACATGGAGGTGCTTCGCAAATGCGCCTCGGAGTCCGACCATCTCATCGTGGGCATCGGGAGCGCCCAGAGCTCCCACGATCCGGATAACCCCTTCACCGCCGGCGAGCGCTACCAGATGATCTCCGAGTCCCTCAGGGACGAGGGCATCATCGAGTTCAGCATCGTGCCGGTGGAGGACCTCAACAGGTACTCCGTCTGGGTCGCCCATGTGGTCTCCATGGTCCCGCCGTTCAAGAGGGTCTACTCCAACAACCCCATGACCCGCCGCCTGTTCGAGGAGGCCGGGTACGAGGTCCACAGGTCGCCCATGTACAACAGGGAGGTCTACTCCGGGACCGAGATCCGCCGCAGGATGGCCGAGGGCGAGGAGTGGAGGTCCCTGGTCCCGCCGGCGGTGTCGGCCACCATCGACGCCATAGACGGGGTCGGGAGGATAAGGGACATCACCGGGGGGACGCGGGGTGCACCCATCTGAGGCCCTGGCGTCGGCCCTCCGCGGGAGGGGAATGACCATGTGCTGCGCCGAGTCCTGCACCGGCGGGATGATAGGCGCCGCGATGACGGACGCCCCCGGCTCCTCGTCCTACTTCCTGGGGGGTGCTGTGACCTACAGCAACGAGGCCAAGTCCTCGATCCTCGGGGTCGCCGAGTCCACGCTGGCGGAGCACGGGGCGGTGAGCGGGGAGACCGCCAGGGAGATGGCCCTGGGGGCGGTCAGGGTCTTCGGCGCCGACTGCTCCGTGGCGGTCACCGGGATAGCCGGGCCCGGAGGGGCCACGGAGACGAAGCCGGTGGGCCTGGTGTACATGGCTGTTTCCGACGGCGCCAGGACTGTGGTATCCAGGTTCCAGTTCCCCGGGGATAGGCGCGCCGTCAGGGAGGCGGCCGTCAGGGAGGCCTGCTCCCTGCTGGCGGATTTCGTGGAGGGGAGGCTGTGAGCAGGTTCGAGAGGCAGCTGCCCATCGTCGGCGAGGAGGGCCAGATGAGGCTCATGCAGGCCAAGGTGGGGATAGCCGGATGCGGGGGCCTGGGGGTCAACGTGGTGACGTCCCTGACGATGGCGGGGGTGTGCAGGTTCGTGCTCTGCGACCACGACGTCCCGGACGTCACCAACCTCAACCGCCAGTTCATCTACAGCGCCGGGGACATGCGCCCCAAGTCGGTGATCTCCGCCGAGTGGATCCTGGCCCTCAACCCCGCCGCCGACGTGGAGGCGGTCAGTCACCCGGTGTCCCCCGAGAGCCTCTGCATGTTCGCGGGATGCGACGTCATAGTCGACTGCCTGGACTCCCTCGGGGCGCGGATGCTCCTGGACGACTACTCCCAGGAGCAGGGCATACCCCTGGTCCATGCGGGCGTCTCCGGGCTGTCGGGGCAGATATACGTGTCGGTGCCGGGCAGGACCCCGAGCCTGAGGGACGTCCTGGGAACCGTCCCCGAGCCGAAGGGGCCGGTCCCCTCCGTGGGCGCGGCGGTGGCCGCGGTGGCCTCGATGGAGGCGCTGGAGGCAATCAGGGTGATCTCCGGGATGGGCTCCGCATGCGAGGGGGTGCTGACCACGGTCGACCTCTCCGCGATGTCCATGGACAGGGCCGCCATACTGTGATCGGGCACCGGTCCCGCCGCCGTCCTCACGGTCCGAGGCATCCGATCGGGACTATGTGCACGCCGTCCTCCCTGGTGTATCCTATGCCCGTGCCCGTGAGCACGGCCAGGAACGACGGCTCCCCCGTGAGGGACGTGTCCACCTTGTCCGCCAGCTTCAGGAGGTTCCTCGCAGCCCTGTCGTGCCCCATGGAACCCGTCTTCACCTCGAACGCGCCCCATCTGCCGTCATCGAGCTCCACCACGAGGTCGATCTCGAAATCGTTGCTGGTGGTGAAGAACCCCACCCTACCGCCCAGGGGGCCGGCGTAGACGCGCAGGTCCCTGAGGCACATCGATTCGAAGAAGAATCCCAGCGCGTTAGGATCCATCATGAGCTCCGATTCGTCGATCCCCAGTGCCGCGGCGGCGATGGACGGGTCCGTGAGGTGCCACTTGGGTTTCGTCCTCAGACGGATGCCGGATCTTATGTGGGGGTTCCACGCCTCCAGGTTCTCCAGGACGTACATGCCCTTCAGCATCTCGAGGTAGTTGCCGAAGGTCAGGGGCGAGAGCCTCCCGTCCTCCCCGTTTATCTCGGAGAGGATCCTGCTGACCGATGCGGGGGTGCCCAGGTTCCTGGATATCGACTGGATGGCGCGTCTCGTGACGTCCTTCACCCTCTCCCTGGACAGTCCGCTCCCGGCCCTGTCCCCATCATCCAGTCTGAGGTACGTGCGCGGCATGTCCTCCTCGATCAGCGTCCGGAGATACCTGCGGGCGTACTCCCGGGACTCGGGGCCATCGTCGATGACCGCGGCGGGCCAGCCACCGCGGACGATGGCATGGACCAGCCGGTCGAACCCCGCATCCGAGCATGCGTCCACACGGTCGCCGGCGAACAGTCCCGCCAGCGAGACCTGACCGTTCGACTCCCCGGATTCGAAGAGGCTCATGGTGCGGAGGACGATCTGACCCATCCTCCCCGTCCCGGCATGGAGCGTCATGTCCTCCGGAGGGGTGGAGGAGCCGGTGAGTATGAATCTCCTGTCGGGATGGTGGTCGACGATGTGCCTCACCCTGTCCAACACCTCCGGCACCGACTGCCACTCGTCTATGAGGCGAGGGGATTCGCCGTTCAGCGGCGCATCCGACCCGACGCTCATCGCGTTTCTGACGGCATCCCTGATGTGGACCTGGTCGATGTAGAGGGCGCTGCCGCAGAACCGCTCCGCCGTCCTGGTCTTCCCCGACCATTTGGGGCCCTTTATGAGGAGCGCGCCACGCATGCTCAGCGCTCTTTGGACGGAGGCGTCCACCACACGGGGGATGTAGTCATCTGGCACAGATATGGGAACGAATGGTTGCTATTTAACATTTATTAAAAAGCATACACATCATTTAGTAAAAAACATAAATGAAATTCATAGAAAAACATACTTCCACACCCACTCCGTCCATGCCGCATCCCGCGTCGGTCACCGACGGCGGATCCGGGGGGATGCGGGCCGGCCCCGGCCTCCGACCGACTGAATAGAACAAATACGGGGGACGGTATAGCGCCCGATATGAAGCACCTGATGACCGGGAAGGTCAAAGAGGTCTACGAGGTGGACGCCGACACCCTGGAGTTCGCCTACACCGACAACATCTCAGTCTTCGACAAGATCATTCCCTCCAAGATCCCCCACAAGGGCGAGACCCTGTGCAGGACCGCCAAGTTCTGGTTCGGCAAGCTGAACGAGGCCGGGATCAGGAACCACTACATCAGCGAGCCCTCCAAGGACAGGATGAGGGTGAGGAGGGTGGACGTCATCCGCGACTACAGCAGGATCGACGGTAACACAACCAACTACCTGATCCCCCTGGAGGTCATCTGCAGGTACTACGCCGCCGGGTCACTGCTGGACAGGCTCAAATCCGGCCAGGTGAGGCCGGAGGACCTGGGGTTCGAGCCCGGCCACGAGGTGAGGAGGGGGGAGAGGCTCCCCAAGCCCTTCGTGGAGTGCACCACCAAGCTGGAGGAGCACGACGAGAACCTGACCGAGGCCGAGGCCAAGGAGATGGCCGGCCTCACGGACGAGGAGTACCGGGAGATCGTGGACACCGTCCTCAGGATCGACGCCATCATCGAGGAGGAGGCCGGCAGGCGCGGGCTGATCCACTGCGACGGCAAGAAGGAGTTCGGCTACGACAGGGAGCGCAGGCTCATGGTGGTGGACACCTTCGGCACCCTGGACGAGGACCGCTGGTGGGACGCGGAGGAGTACGCCAAGGGCAACATCGTGGAGCTCTCCAAGGAGTTCGTCAGGCAGTACTACCGCGAGACCGGGTACCATGAGGCGCTCTACGCCGCCCGCGAGAAGGGCCTCCCGGAGCCTGACATACCGGCGCTCCCCCAGGAGATCGTCGACCGCGTGAGCGGGCTCTACGTGGACATGTACGAGCGCATAACCGGCGAGAAGTTCTGAAACGGTTTCAACGGGGGGACGGTCCCCCCGCGTTCAGGACAGGGCGAATTCCCGGATGGCCTCGAAGACGGTCTCGACGTCCTCCTGGTCGAAGAAGCTCATCATGCCCAGGGCCTCGGTCATGCCGTTGATCCCGGTGTCCGTGTAGGCGACGATGTCCAGGTACAGGTCCACCGCGGCGTCGTAGTCCTCCAGGCCCAGGACGAAGATCTCCAGGGCGCTGAACGCCGATACTCCGTAGCTGATGTAGTACACCGGGCCGCTGAAGATGTGGCCGATGTCGTACCAGTCGTTCAGACTGTACGGGTCGCAACGGTATTCGGCCAGCAACCGGCCCCACAGCTCCTCCATCTCCTCTGCCGTGGTCACGTCCCCATAGTACAGCGCCTTCTCGAAGTCGTCCACGAGGCATCCCGAGAGGACGTTCCACAGGGTGTTCTTGAGCATGGTGGCCGTGAACAGCCCCTCGCCCTCGCTGAGGATGATGCCGGGGTCCAGCGTGAGCAGCATCTCCAGCCCCTTGGAATGGATCTCCACGATGTCATTGTCGTCGTTGAGGGTGCGGTCATTCACATAGTAATGCGCCGCATGTCCGAACTCGTGCACCAGCACCCTGACGTCATAGGTGTCCAGATACGGTATGCCGAAGATGTACGCGAAGTAGGGGGTCCAGCTCGTGTACGAGCTGACGAACTTCGTATCCAGGTCCTCGAAGTCTATCAGGCCGTAACCGATCATGTAGTCGTAGACCTCGGCGAACTCCGGGCATATGCTGTCGATGAACGG
>CAYZSQ010000003.1:4756-29664 GCA_964479785.1 uncultured Methanomassiliicoccales archaeon | reverse complement strand
CTGGATACCTCTGATTTCATCCAGGGCGGGCCCGGTCCCGTCCTTCAAACCATTTCCCATCCCTCTTTGATTTTTTAAGTCCCAACGTTGATTTTGGAGAAATTATTTATATCTCGCTTGCGATGGAATGTCGCTGGGACACGGCTAGGCTGTAGAGTGCATCCCATCCCTTCTTATACTCTAGCCGGTCCCCACACCCCCACCGTTTCTGAATCCTCCTGGATTAGCTTTATTATGCGCGCGTGTATTGGTCAGACCGATAAGCCATGGTCTTGGAAGGTTTGGGGAAATCCCTCAGGAACGTCCTCGGCAGGATCGGTAGCGCCTCCTCCGTGGATGAGGAGCTCATCAAGGACGTGTGCAAGGACCTCCAGCGCGCGCTGCTCGAGGCGGACGTCAACGTAAGGCTGGTCCTGGACGTCACCAACAGGGTGAGGGACCGCGCCCTCAACGAGCCCCCCGAGGCCGGAAGGGGGATGAAGGACCACGTCACCAGGATCATCTACCAGGAGCTGGTGTCCATGGTCAACAGCGACCGCGAGGGCATAGCCCTGAAGCCCCAGACCATCATGATGGTGGGGCTGTACGGTCAGGGTAAGACCACCACCACCGGCAAGCTGGCCCTGTACTTCTCCAAGAAGGGCCTCTCCGTGGGGCTCATCGGGGCCGACGTCTACAGGCCCGCCGCCCTGGACCAGCTGAGGCAGCTGGGCGAGAAGGTGGGGGTGGAGGTCTACGGGGAGCCCGGGCAGACCGACGCCGCGCTCATCGCCAGGAACGGGATGGCCAGGTTCAAGGACAAGAAGGTGGTCATAATCGACACCTCCGGGAGGCACGCCCTGGAGGACGACCTGATCGAGGAGATCAAGAGGATCGCCGAGGTCGCCAAGCCGGACGAGAGGATCCTGGTCCTGGACTCCCAGGTGGGTCAGCAGGCCGGCCCCCAGGCGGAGGCGTTCCACAAGGCCGTCGGGGTCACGGGGGTGATCCTCACCAAGATGGACGGTACCGCCAAGGGAGGCGGCGCGATCTCGGCCACGTCCAAGACCGACGCCAGGATCGTGTTCATGGGTACGGGGGAGCACATCCGCGACCTGGAGCCCTTCGACGCCAACAAGTTCATCTCCAGGCTCCTGGGGATGGGGGACCTGTCCAGCCTGATCCAGATGGCCGCCGAGGAGATCGACGACCAGGAGGCCATGGAGAGGATATCCAAGGCCATGATGTCCGGGAGGTTCACCCTCAACGACATGTACTACCAGATGGCCGCCGTCAGCAAGATGGGCACGCTCCAGAAGCTGATGAGCATGCTGCCCGGCATGAGCGCCATGGAGGACAAGATCGACTACGAGGCCTCCCAGAGGAAGCTCACCGTGTTCCGCACCATCATGGACTCCATGACCAACGAGGAGAAGGAGGACCCGTCCATCATCAAGGCCAAGAGGGTGGAGAGGATCGCCGCCGGGGCCGGGGTCACCACCCACGACGTCCGCGAGCTGCTGAAGCAGTACAACACCACCAAGAAGACCATGTCCTCCTTCGGGAAGGACCGCAAGATGCGCAAGCAGATGATGAAGCAGATGGCCGGGGTGGACCTGGACAGCTTCAAGGACCTGCAGTGATCCGGATGAGGTACTTCGTCATAACCGGCCACCGGGCCGTGTCCACCGGGGACTTCAAGCTGGACGACATCGCCGGCGGCGCCGGGAGGCTGGACATACTCTGCAGGTGCGTCAACTCGGGGTTCTTCCTGAGCCACAACCTCAGGAAGGACGTGGAGGTCCACCTGTGCATGCTGGGCGGCGACGACCCGCCCAAGACCATCATCTTCAAGGGTGACGAGCTCAGGTACCTGAACCCGGACGAGAGGAGCACCGCGTCGCTGATCAGGAACGCGCTGCTGAAGCCGGTGGGGCCGGACGAGGAGGTCAGGTCCTCCCCCGGCGTCTACGTCACCAGGAGGTCCTTCGCGGACACCCTCAGGATGCTCTCCGGGCTGGGGAGCTTCGTGTACCTCAGGGAGGACGGGACGGACTGCAGGGGGTTCGACTTCCCCCCGAACCCCATATTCGTGCTGGGGGACAACAGGGACCTGACCGAGGAGGAGGAGTCCCTGCTGCTGTCCTACCGGCCGGAGAGGATCGGCATCGGGCCCCTGAGCCTGCACGCGGACCACTGCATGATACTGGTCCAGAACGAGGTCGACCGCAGGGAGGCATGATTTATGACAGACAATGTTGAGAGGATCCCGCAGCACAGGCACTGCGTCAACTGCGGCAGGGCGTTCGTCGGCGAGGGGCAGTTCTGCTCCCCATCCTGCAAGGAGACCGCCGGCGACGAGGTCAAGGGAAAGCTGAGGAAGCTGGGGCTGATCTGGGTGGTCATCGTGGCCGTCACGGTCATCCTCCTGTTCGGGATGCTGTGATGACCGTCGCCGTGGCCGGGACGTTCGACGTCCTGCATGACGGGCACAGGGCCCTGATCAGGAGGGCCTTCGAGTACGGCGACCGGGTGGTCATAGGGATCACCAGCGACCGCATGTCGGCGGAGTCCCGCGGCACCACCGTCCCACTGCACATCAGGAGGGCGGAGCTGGAGGCCTTCGCCTCCACCCTGGGGACCTTCGAGGTGTTCGAGATCGACGACGTCTACGGCCCGGACGGGGTCATGGACGGCGTGGACGTGCTGGTGGTCTCGGAGGAGACCCTGGAGAACGGCCGCCTGCTGAATCGGCGGAGGGCCTCCAGGGGACTGGGGCCCATGGAGCTGTCCGTGGTCCCCCTGGTCAGGGCGGACGACGGCTCCAAGATAAGCGCCTCCGCCATCCTCAGGGGCGAGTACGGCAGGTCCGGGCACAAGGATGTCGTGGACATAGCCGTGGGCTCCCTGAACCCGGTGAAGGTGGCCGCCGTCAGGACCGTCATGGAGGCGGTCTACGGCGAGGTGAGGATAACGGCGGTGGAGGTCCCCAGCGGGGTCCCGCCGCAGCCCTTCGGGGACCAGACCCACCAGGGGTCCCTGAACAGGGCCAGGGCCGCCCTGGGCGGCCACGACATGGCCGTGGGCATCGAGGCCGGGGTGTTCGAGATGCTGGACGGCCTCTACGACATACAGCACTGCTCCATCGTGAGTCCCGACGGGAGGGAGACGTACGGGCAGGGCTCCGGGTTCAGGTACCCGGACGCCATCGCGGAGCTGGTCCGCGGGGGCATGACCGTGGGCGACGCCGTCCACAGCGTCTACGGCGACACGGACATAGGGAAGCGCCAGGGGGCGGTGGGCCTTCTGAGCAGGGGGCTGATCGACCGCAGGAGGCTGACCGAGCAGTCCGTAATCGCGGCGATGATACCCCGGATATGGGATGAGTGACGATGTTCTACAGGCAGAGGATACGCGGCGACTCGAAGTATCTCACCGACGAGTCGAAGATGACCGGTTCGGGGGAGCATGTGATAATCCCCGTGGACGAGTCCGAGCTCAGGGAGGCGGTGCGCATAAACAACTCCAAGGGCAACCCCATCACGGTCAGCGCCATGCGCACCGGCGTCTGCGGGGGGTGCGTCCCCCTGGAGGGCGACGTGCTGTCCCTGGAGAGGATGACCGGGGTCATCGGCATAGGCAGGGACGAAAGGGGGTACTTCGTCAGGGCGCTGCCCTGCACCACCATCGAGGAGATCAACAGGGTCCTGAGGCTGAGGGACTTCTCCGGCCTCTCCGACGTCACCGAGGGCGCCAGGGAGGCCCTGCGGGCGGAGCCGGTGCCATACTTCTACCCGGTGGACCCCACGGAGATGAGCGGGTCCATCGGCGGCAACATCGCCTGCAACGCCTCCGGCCCCAGGACCTACAGGTACGGCCCCACCAGGGACTGGGTCAGGAGGCTGATGGTGGTCCTGCCGGAGGGGCAGTACGTGGACTTCAAGAGGGGGGACTACCGGGCGGAGGGCCGGAGGATAAGCTTCCCCGCCGGGCGCTCGTACTACTCCTTCGAGATCCCCTCGTACGACTTCAACACCGGCGTGAAGAACGCCGCCGGACCCATGTTCCACGAGGACATGGACCTCATCGACATGTTCGTGGGGTCCGAGGGGATATTCGGTATCATCGCCGAGGCCGACGTGTACATCGCGCCGTGGCACCCCCTGGTGTCCAACATCCTGTTCTTCCCATCGGACGCCGACTGCCTGGCGGCGGTGAGGGACATCAGGGCCGACGACCGTCTGGACCCGGAGTTCCTGGAGTACATGGACGGCAGGTCCCTGGACCTGCTGAGGGGGGTCATGGACTCGGACCCGGCCATGATCAGGGTGCCCAGGATCCCGGAGGGTGCGGGGTCGGCGCTGTTCTTCGACATGCAGGTCACCGACGACATGCCGGAGCGCTACGCCAGGCTGTCGGAGATCGCCCGGGCCCACGGGTCGTCCCTGGAGGACTCCTGGTGCGGCCACGAGGACGGCGACAGGGCCAGGATGAGGGAGCTGAGGCACTCCATCCCCAGGTCCATATTCGAGTACGTGGCCTCCCTCAAGGGGGACATGCCCGGCATCCACAAGATGGGCACCGACATGTCCGTCCCCGACGGGGCGGCCGACGAGATGATGTCCTACTACTCCGAGCAGCTGGACGCCGCGGGGCTGGAGTACGTGATATTCGGCCACATAGGGAACAACCATCCCCATGTGGAGATCATACTGAAGTCCATGGAGGACTTCGAGAGGGCGAAGGAGGTGTACTCCAGGTTCGCCGCCAAGGCCGTGGAGCTGGGCGGGTCGCCAAGCGCGGAGCACGGCATCGGCAAGATCAAGCGCGGCTACATGGAGATGATGTACGGCAGGGAGGGGGTGGAGCAGCTCCGCAGGATCAAGAGGATCCTGGACCCCAAGGACATCCTGTGCCGCGGCAACATACTGGAGGCCGGGGAATGAGGTACGTGGTGGCCGTCAAGCAGGTCCCGGACACCATGGAGATGTCCGTGGACGAGAACGGGTCCCTGGTGAGGGCCGGGGTGCCCGCCATCCTGAACCCCTACGACGAGTACGCGCTGACGAGGGTGCTCGGCATAAAGGGTGAGGGCGACGAGGTCGCGGTGTTCACCATGGGCCCCCCGGGAGCCGGGCAGGCCCTCAGGAGGTGCCTGGAGCTGGGCGCCGACCGGGCGTACCTGATCACCGACCGCGCCTTCGCCGGGGCGGACGTGTGGGCGACCTCCCGCGCCATCGCGGCGTTCATCACCGGATACGAGGCGGACGCCGACCTGTACGTGTTCGGCAGGCAGGCCATAGACGGGGACACCGGGCAGGTGCCCTACGAGGTGGCCGCCCTGCTGGACGTGCAGCAGTTCGCATACACCGAATCCCTGGAGAGGGACGGGGACTCCCTCGTCGCCCTGCAGGACTACGGGGACGTCAGGAGGGCCTCCAGGGTCCCCCGGGGCTCCGTGGTGTCCTTCGGGTCCGTGGATCCCAACGGCGCCCTCCCCACCATCAGCGGGTACCTGGGCGCGGCGTCCAAGCCCATCGAGGAGCTGGACAGGGTCAAGCTGGGCCTCGGGGCCTACTCCGTGGGCCTCAAGGGGTCCATGACGAGGATCGTCTCCACCAAGGCCTCCTCCGGCAGCCGCCGGAACAGGAAGGTGGAGATCAGGGACCCGGCCAAGGGCGCGGGGTTCATCATCGACGAGCTGGGGGCGGTACGGTGAGCGGCTGCGAGGGCAACTCCTGCTCCACATGCTCCACCTGCGACGACCCGGACAGGCTCCCGCCCGGGATGCTGAAGGTCTACGACCTTAACCAGTCCACCGCCGACGGCGTCCTGGTGTGGGTGGAGACCGTCCCGGGACCCGACGGTCCCACGATATCCGAGGTCTCCGCGGAGCTGCTGGGCGCCGCCAGGGAGCTGAGCGACGGGCGGGTGTTCGCCGTCGTGTTCGGCGGGCTCGACCTCAAGCCCCTGTACCCCAGGCTTTTCGGCTACGGTGTGAACACCCTGTATCATGTCAGGGAGAGGGACCTGGAGGTCTACCGGCCGGAGGCCTACGCGGGATGCATCGTGTCGCTGATAGAGCGGATAGTGCCCGCAGCGGTGCTGATCGGAGCCACCTCCCGCGGGAGGGAGCTGGCCCCCAGGATCGCCGGGACACTGGGCGTGGGTCTCACGGCGGACTGCACGTCGCTGAGGGCCGACGGCAGGAGGGTCGTCATGACCAGGCCGGCCTTCGGGGGGAACCTGATGGCCGACATAGAGTGCGTCAAGTTCCCGCAGATGGCCACCGTCCGCCAGGGCACCTTCCCCATGCCGGAGGAGGCGGAGGGCACCGGGACGGTGATCTACTGGCAGCACAGGGCCCCCGTCCTCAAGGAGATAATCTCGGAGGAGACCGTGGTCCAGTCGGGGGAGGACATCAGGGACGCCAGGATACTGATCTCCCTGGGCGACGGGATAAGGGACAGGTCCCTGATCGAGGTGGCGGAATCCGTGGCGGCGAAGGTGGGAGGGTCCGTGTCATGCTCCCGCTCCCTGGTGGAGAAGGGCTGGATGCCCCGCTCCCGCCAGGTCGGCATGTCCGGCAGGACAGTCGCCCCCGAGATCTACATAGCCTTCGGGATATCCGGCGCGGTACAGCACCGGGCGGGGATGTCCGGGGCCGGCAAGGTGATCGCGGTCAACAGCGACCCGGACGCCCCCATCCACCGCTTCGCGGACCTCAGCCTGATCGCGGACGCGGGCGAGGTCCTGAGGGAGATGGACAGGTCACTGTGAGCCAGCCCTCTCCAGGGCGGCGCCGGCGACCTCGTCGGCGTGGCCGGCCACCCTCACGTTGTGCCAGGCCCTCTCGACCACGCCGTCCGGGCCCACCAGGAAGGTGGACCTGACCGTGCCCAGGGTCTCCTTCCCGTAGCTCCTCTTGACGCCCCAGGCCCCCGCGGCCTCCAGGAGGGCGTGGTCCGGGTCGCTCAGCAGCCTGACCTCCAGGCCGTTCCTGTCGGCGAACCTCCTGTGGGAGGCCACCGAGTCCTTGCTGACGCCGATCACCTCCACGCCGGCCTCCCTGAGCCGTGGGAGGCTCTCGGAGAACTCCACGTTCTCCCTGGTGCACCCTGCGGTGCCGTCCCTGGGGTAGAAGTAGACGATGAACCTGCGGCCCCGGAGCGACGAGCTGTCGAAGGGCTCGCCGTCCTGGTCCCGCAGGCAGAATTCCGGGAACCTGTCCCCTGCGTCCATGGGACCGCCTCAGAACAGCGTGTCCCTCCTCTCGGACACGATGGGCTCCAGGTCCAGCTCCAAGAATATGATCGGGTGGGTGATCTCGTAGCCCACCACGACGGAGGGGGCCATCTCACCGAACACCCCTATCTCCGTACCGTCCATCATGACCCTGGCTCCCCTGCCGGGGACGAAGGTGGGGAGGTCGCAGGGCTCCAGCGTCCACCTCACGCCGATCTCCCTGAGGACGGACTCGGTGATGGACTTGATCTCGGTGAAGGACGTCCTGGAGGCGGTGGACATGGCGCAGAGCCTGGGCCTGGTGAGGTCGTCCCTGACCACGTACCCCACCTCGAAGATCCTCTGGGGCAGGTCCCTGTGCTTGTTGTGCCTCAGGATCCTGACCAGGCTGGGCATGAGGTACGGCCTCAGGCAGGTGTGGTCCTCGGTTATGGGGTTGAGGACCCTCACCACCGGCACCTCCGGGAGGCCGGACAGCGCGAACTCGTCCCTCTCGTTGCTGAGGGTCAGGGTGGTGACCTCGGTGAACCCGAGGCCCACCATGATGTCCCTGAGGCTCTCGGAGAAGGTGGTTATGGGTTCCAGGCCGCCGGCGGTCTGCTCCAGTCTGTAGGGGCCGCCGAACCTGTCGAAGCCGTAGCCGGTGGCCACGTCCTCGTAGATGTCCACGTCGTGCATGATGTCCAGCCTGACCGGGGGGATCGCGACCTGTACCCTGTCCCCGTGCCAGTCGGCGTCCATGCCCATCCTGCGCAGGCACTCCGCCATCCCCTGGGGGCCCAGGGCCGTGCCCAGGAACCTGTCGCACTCGGAGGCGGAGAACTCCCTCACCTGGGGGGAGAGGTCCGGGGACTCGAAGGTCTCCCCGGAATCGTGCATCGTGACCGTCTCGATCCTCCCGCCGCGCTCCGCCAGGGCGGTGGCCACTATGTCCAGGGCGCCCTTCACGGCCTTGCGGTCGTTCCCGGTGACGTCGATGAAGAGGTCGTGCCTGCCTGTGGTGACCGTCGTCAGCACGCCGTTGATGATCGGGGGGAAGGAGAGGACGTCGCCGTTCCCGTCCAGGATCACGGGGTATTCGTCGCAGCCCTTCAGCAGATGGGCGTAGTCCCTGCCCTTCTCGTTCCTCTCCAGGATCTCGGCCAGGTCCATCTCCTCATCCATAGCCAGGGGGACGAACCTGACGGAGTGGGGCTCCGCCAGCCTGTACGTGAACGGGGGTTCCACCTTGGAGAGGTCGTGGATCCCGATGGCGAGCTTGCTCCTCTTCCTCCCGATGGTGATGTGCAGCTTCTCCTGCAGCTCCATCAGCGACCTCAGGAACTCGTCGGTGATCTCCACGTCCCTGACCACGCCGCAGAGGAACCAGGGCCTGACCCCCTTGACGCCGTCGTCGACGAACACCTCGATCCCGGACCTCCCCACCTCGTACCTCCTCATGCCGGGGCTGATGTCCAGGAAGGCGCGCATGGCCCTGGCGAGCCCCTCGACGCTGTAGAGGTCGGGACGGTCGGGGAAGAACTCCACGGACATGTCCTCGCAGCCGGCCTCCGTCTCGTGCATGTCGGCGCCGATCATGGGGATCCTGTCCACGAGGGTCTGCTGGGGGACCTCCTGTCCCAGCAGGCCGCACAGGTCGCTGTATCTGAAGTTTATCACAGGCATGAGGTCCCCAACGAGGAATCCCTATAAGAATGACGCGCGCGGGCGCGGTACGGTCATCCGCATCTGCGGGCGACCAGAGCCCCGTCCCCCAGGACGTCGAAGTCCAGGCCCCAGAGCATCAGCACGTTGGCCAGGCCGCCCCTGCCGTGGGGGAGCCCCTCCCATGTGCACGGCTCCACCCGGACCCAGCCGTCGGACGGGAGGGATGCTATGCCCTCGACCATGAGGTCGTACAGCCTGTCGAGGGCCATGGAGGGCGCCCTGACGGTCAGCCCCGCGGCGCCGGCGTCCGGGAGATGGAGGCCCCGGTCGTCCAGCAGGGCGGAGCCCTCCGGGACGTCATCTGGCCTTGCCGACCCGGGGCCCCTGGATTCCGACCTCCTCCCGTACAGCAGGTCGGGCATGGTCCTCTCCAGGGTCGACAGCATGGCGAAGTCCTCCATGAGGACCTCGGGGTCGGGGTGCATCAGCTCCACGGATCCCGGGGACAGGATCAGGTCCAGGGTCCTGGGCACCGGCGTGGGGACGCCCGGAGGTATGCCGCTGTGCAGCCCGCGGAAGCTCCTGACCCCTCCGAGCAGGGACCTCAGCGGGGCGGTGTCAACCAGGGCGTCCTCGTGGAGGGTCAGCACCTTCAGCACCATCGCCCCCATGGCGGGGATCCCCTCGGGCAGCGTGCGTATGAACCCCGGGTCCACCGCGGACCTGAGGGCCAGGTCGGTGATGTGGTGGCCCAGCGTCGCGTCCAGGCACTCTCTCGAGAAATGTCCGCCCATGGGCCTGGCGTTGATCTCGATGAGCACCGGCCCCCGGTCGTCCAGCTTGATCTCCAGGTGGGCGGGGCCGTTCGTCATGCCCAGGGCGTCCAGGGCGGCCAGCGCGTATGAGGCCACCGACCTCTCCCCGTCGTCCGGTTCCGGGACGGACATGGCGCAGTCGTAGGCGATGCCATCCCCCACGTTCTGCTTGTGGTACCTCCACATGTCGGTGACGCGGTGGACCCCGTCCCTGGACAGTGTGTTCACGGTGTACTCGGTGCCGCCGACGTAGTCCTGGAGGATCACCGTGCCCATGTCCCCGCCGGTCCATCCGCGGGATACCGAGAGGGTGTGCCAGGCGGCCGCGCACTCCTCCGGCGTGCGGCAGAGGTGCAGCCCCACCGTGCCTCCGGAGGAGGACGGCTTCAGTATCACAGGTCCGTCCTTCCAGAACCCGAGGATGTCCTCCTCCTGGGAGACCGTGGCGGTCCTGATGGAGCGCAGCCCCGCCCTCTCCAGCGCCCGTTGCATGAGGAGCTTCTCGGTGCGGTCCCCTGTGGTGGACGGGTCGTTCCCCGGGAGGCCCAGGCGGGCGGACAGCATGTCGGCGTACGGGACCCCGTACTCGGAGCCGGCGAGCACGCATGCGACGTCCTTCCCGGACAGCATGCGGACAAGTTCGTCGACGTCCCCCGGACGGAGGATCTCAACCTTGCCCGCGAGGTCCTCGGGGCTGGAGCCCCTGACCTCCGCGGCCAGGAAGTCGGAGCCTTCGGGGAGCGGCGGGTAGACCGCCACCGGCTCCAGCCCCAGACCCAGGGCGTCGTCCACAAGCCGTACGCCCATGGAGGAGCATTCGCATATCACGGCCTTGCGACCCATGGTTCCTCAACCGTCTCTCTGGACTTCAACCTTTTCGGGACGGATAGCCAGGGACAGGGTCAGGGCCACCGCGGCGACGGCCGCGCCCACCAGGCAGGCTCCTTGGAAGCCCTCCAGGAACGTGGGCGCATCCGTCATCGACGGGTCGGAGTGTACGCCGGTCACGGCCATGAAGATCAGGGCGAACATGGCTATGCCCAGGGCGTATCCCACATAGTTGACGAGCATGGCCACGGACCCGGCCTCGGCCACGAACTTCCGCGGGGACTCCTCTATCAGTCTGGCGGACTGGGAGGTGCCGGAGATCCCGAAGGAGAGGCCCAACGTGAGCACGGCGAAAACGAGGTACACCATGCCGAGGGACGGGTCTATGGCCGCGAACATAAGGGAGAACAGGACCCTCAGGCCCAGTGCCAGGCCGGCCGGGGCGTAGCATCCGCGATGGTCGCACCACCAGCCCGTGGGGACGGTGGACGCGACGGTCACCAACGATGCCATGCCCATCAGGAGGCCGATGGCGGCGGAGGTCATACCCTCCTCGATGCTGAGGTAGTACGGCAGCAGGTACATCGTACCCGCCCCCATCATCGTGCTCAGTAGGAAGATGAGGGTCACAGCCAGGAACCGGCGGGTCATGAGCAGTTCCAGATCCAGGAGGGGCTTCCCGGCCCTGGCCGAACGGATGAACGCGAGGGAGATCAGGAGGACGGCGACGATCATGGTGGCCACCAGCCACATCCAGTCCTGATGCGTGTCGATGAAGAGGTACAGGGACACCATGCCGGCGGATGCGCCGGCGACCAGCAGCGCCACGGACGTCCCGTCCGGGAGGTCGGCGCTGTCAGGATGCGTGGGCTCCTCCGGGAGGAGGCGTTGGGATGCGACCAGCAGCGCCAGGCATATGGGGACGTTGATCAGGAACACCCATTGCCAGGAGAGGAGGTCCGCCACGAACCCTCCCAGAGGCGGCCCGGCTATGGAAGCCAACCCGTTCCCGGCGGCGATGGCCCCCATGCCCCTGCCGTGGTGGGTGTCGGGGAAGAGGCGGACCACCATCAGCGGGGTGGTGGACACGACCATGGCCGCGCCGATGCCCTGGATGAGCCTGAAGGCGATGAGCGACTCCCCGCTCCACGATATGGCGCAGCAGACGGAGGCCGCCATGAACACCAGCGTCCCGACGGCGAAGATCCGCCTGATGCCCCTGCGGTCGGCCACCTTCGTCAGAGGCAGCAGGAGGGCGGCCACCGGGGTCACGTACGCGATGGTGACCATGGAGCTGTAGGAGACGTCCATGTCAAGGTCCATGGATATCTCTGGAAGTACAGTGTTGACTATGCTGGTGTCGATCCCGCTGATGACGCTGGCCGCCATCAGGAAGACGAAGAGCGCGCCCAGGGCATTTCTGGCGGAGGTCAGTCCCATGGTCAACATCGAATGCGGGTGTCGGTCAAAAATGGTTTGTCGCATCGATTCTCCAAAACCGTGGATTCGACGGCCTCGGGAGGCCATGCCGGGTTCAGACACGACGGCACATGGCTGCCGAACAACTCATAAATGCGGGCACTTGGATTCGAATCCATGCAGCGCAGGAACCAGACGACGATAGCCATTGCCGCGGTGGCGGTGGCCCTGTGCCTTCTGCTCTCGTACGCGTACGTCAACTGGGACGCGGGAGGCGACGCCGGGGAGGACCTGGCGGGGGAGGTCTTCATCATCCACACCAACGACACCCACGGGTATTATGAAGAGTACCTGGGCTTCTCCTCGGTGGCCGCCCTGAAGGCGGAGTACGAGTCCCGGGGGGCCACGGTGTTCCTCATGGATGCGGGCGATGCCTTCCAGGGGACGTCCGTCACCATGCTCACCCATGGCGGGTCCACCGTCGACGTGATGAACGCGGTGGGGTACGACGTCATGTGCCCCGGGAACCACGAGTTCGACTACAATCTGGAGACATATCTCGGCTACACGGAGGCGCTGGAGTTCGATGTTGTCTGCGCCAACATGGTCTGGAGCGACACCGGGGAGCTGGTCTTCGACGGGTACACGGTCATCGAGAGGGACGGCGTCACCCTGGGGGTCTTCGGGCTGATCACCCCCGACACCTACGACAGCGTGATGACCGGATACCTGGAGGACGTGACCTTCACCGACCCGGTGGCGGCGGCCGAGGAGATGGTGGCCATCCTGACGGACATCGGCGTGGACTGGATCATCTGCGTCGGGCACATAGGTGTGGACCGCAGCTCCTCCGTGAACTCCGACGAGATATGCGCCCAGGTCGACGGCATCGACGTGTTCATCGACGGCCACAGCCACACCGTCATGGAGGGCGGGGTGGTGGCGGACGGGAGCATCGAGCTGGTGGAGTCGGACACCCTGATCGCCAGCACCGGCTGCTACATCCAGTATATCGGCGTGGTGCACCTCACCGCCGAGGGCGGCCCCCAGGCCTATCTGGTGTCCCTGTCCGGCTCCGACCCCGACGTGGACGAGGTGGTCGACGCCATCTACTCCGGTCTGGAGGAGATACTGTCCCAGGAGGTCGGGTACTCCGAGATCGAGATATACGGGGACAGGACCCAGGCCCGTCTGGGGGAGGTCCCGATCGGGGACTTCGTGGCAGACACCATCAGGGAGGTCACCGACGCTGACATCGCGGTCATAAACGGCGGGGCCATCCGGGGGTCCATCGGCCCCGGGGTCATAACCGCCAACGACGTGTACACGGCACTGCCGTTCGAGAACTACATCCAGACGAAGTACGTCACCGGACAGATGATATGGGATCTGATGGAGGCGTCGGTCTACAACCTGCCGTCCGCCGACGGGGGGTACCTCCAGGTGTCCGGCATAATCGTGACCTACGACAGCTCCGCGGAGTCCGGCGGGAGGCTGGTCTCGATCACCCTGTCCGACGGCACCCCGCTGGACCTCGACGCCACGTACCTCCTGGCATCCAACGACTACGTCATGGCCGGAGGGGACGGGTTCGAGTCCCTGGAGGACGCGGAGGTGGAGGGGACCTTCGGGCTGGTGTCCGACGCGGTCTTTGACAGACTGGCTCAGCTTGGCACCGTCACGGAGGACGACATCGTCACCGGCAGGCTGATCGACCTGGCCGGATCGGGGGACAGCTGAGCTCGGTGCCGATTCCATCTCCCGAGGGCGGCGTGGGCGCTCCCCAGCCGCCCCGCGGCCTGGGCGGCGAGGGTGGACAGCTCTGGCCAGCTCGGGTTCGAATCCGCATTCGGTCTCCGTGCCCAGGGATGCGCCGGTGAAGACCACGATGTGGACAATATAATGCAAATTTTATGTTTATAGAAGGAATAAATGGTTAATTTAGTAAATTTTTCCTTCTATAACAGGAAAATAGAAACATTTATCATCCGACATGGACTCGGTGTGCCATGGAGCAGTCGGACCTTCTCGCAGAACGCCCGAGGTACACCGACAAGGTTGTGCCTTTCATAGGCAACGGCAATGCGAAGGTGATCACCGGCATCCGCCGTTGCGGGAAGTCATCGGTACTGAGCCTTCTGCAGGGCACATTTGGCAGCGGAACGAACGTCATAGCGTTCGACATGGAGTTGGCGGAGAACAACGACCTCAGGGAGTGGAGGGCGTTCCTGGACGCCGTGGTGTCCAGAATCGACCCCGACATGAAGAACTTCCTCCTGGTGGATGAGATACAGGACATACCGGGATGGGAGCTGGCCGTCCGCGACCTGATCGCCAGGGGGCTGTGCGACATCTACATCACCGGGTCCAACTCGAACCTCCTGTCATCCGAGTACTCGACATATCTCGGGGGCAGGTTCAACCAGGTGCGCATGCTCCCCCTGTCGTACACGGAGTGCCTGCGCTTCAGGGAGCTGTACGGCGGCGAGGGGGACGTGCTGGAGAGGTTCATCCGCGTCGGGGGGTTCCCGAACATCTGGCGCCATCCCATCGGCGTGGAGTCATGCATGCAGACGGTGAGGGACATCGTCGACGTTTCGATCGCCAGGGACATCGAATCGAGGTACGCGATCAGGAACAAGGCCCTTCTCATGGACCTCCTGAGGTCCGCCCTGTCGACGCTGGGGAAGTACGTGTCGGCCAACAACATGTACAACACCCTCCGGTCCAGCGGGACCAGGGTGTCGGCGGACACCGTCTACGAGTTCCTGGGATACCTGGAGGCAGCGAACATCCTGATCCGTGCGGAGACCTTCGACATCAGGGGGAGGAGGGTGCTGCCCTCCAAGCACAAGTACTACGTCACCGACCTCGGGATCAAGCACGCGGTCCTGGGGTACCGGCCGGAGGACGTGGCCGCCCACATGGAGAACATCATCTTCACCGAGCTCCTGAGCAGGGGGTACAGGGTGTACGTGGGGGACGAGAGGGGACGCGAGATCGACTTCGTCGCCGAGAGGGGCGACAGGAGGATCTACGTCCAGGCCTGCCGCTCCCTGGATTCTGAGGATGTCATGGCCAGGGAGCTCGGGAACCTGGAGGCCATCGGCGACAGCTTCCCCAAGTACGTGGTGATGATGGAATCCGGCGTCTACGCCGGGACCACCGCGTCCGGCATCATATGCTGCGGGCTGAGGGAGTTCCTGACGACGGAGCTGCCGTGACGGCGGACGGAACAGAGGCCCGTCCTCGGCGTTCCCCCGACATCATGGGCGTCGCCTGCCGAGGGCGGCGTGGGCGCTCCCCAGCTGTCCCGCGGCCTGGGCGGCGAGGGTGGACAGCTCCCCGGCCAGCACAGTCACGGCGACGATCTCTGCCAGCTTCCTGGCCTTTCCGGCCCCCAGGCAGCCGACCATCTCCAGGGCCTCGGCCTGGCAGGGCAGTCTCGTGCCGCCGCCCACGGTGCCCACCTCCACGGCCGGCATCCTCACGCAGATGTACAGATCCCCATCCAGGTCCTCGCAGGACGTGACGGCCATGCTGCCGCCCACCACCTGCGCCGGGTCCTGGCCGGTGGCTATGTACAGTGCCGCGACCATGTTGGCGGCGTGGGCGTTGGCGCCCAGGGTGCCGGCGAGGCTGCTGCCCATGAGGTTCTTCCTGTAGTTGGTCTCCTGGATGGCGGCCGAGGTGGTGTGCAGCCTGGACTCCACGACCTCCCGGGGTATGCGGGCCTCGGCGACCACCGTCTTGCCGCGGCCGTTGATCATGTTGATGGCCGCCGGCTTCTTGTCCGAGCACATGTTCCCGGACACGGAGACCATCACCGCCCCGGTCTCCCTCTCTATGAGCCTGCAGACCGCCTCGGAGGCGATGGTGGCCATGTTCATCCCCATGGCGTCCCCGGTCTCGAAGGCGAACCTCAGGAACAGGCTCCTGCCGTCCGGGTACTTGTCTATCCTCGCCAGCCTCCCGTGGCTTGTGGTCCCGGCCACGGCGGCGTCGATGGCGTCGCCGTTGGACTCGATCCACTGGATGACCCTCCTGGAGTGCTCGATCCCCTCCACCCGGAGGACCGGGGCCCGGGTCATGGCGTCGGCGCAGACCATCGTCCTGGCCCCGCCGCCGGAGTTGATCACGGACATCCCCCGGGAGATGGACGCCACCAGTGCCCCCTCGGTGGTGGCCAGCGGCACCAGGAACTCCCCGTCGGCGTACTCGCCGGAGATCCTGACCGGTCCGGCGTAGCCCAGGGGGATCTGGACGGTCCCGATCATGTTCTCGATGTTCTTGGCGGCCAGCTCGGGTTCGAACCCGCATCTGGCCACCGTGTCCAGGGATGCGCCGGTGAAGGCCTCCGCGGCCCTGCGGCGGTCGTCCATGTCCGCCGCCGTGCTCCCGCGGTTCTTCAGTCCGCTGTGTTCTGCCATGTCCTACGGGAACGCCGTCACACTATAATTGGCCTCCCAGGGATTCCTGCGGACGCACCCTTGGGGACGCGGCCCCCGTGCCACTCTATATACCTGTGACTGCGATGTTGTCCCCCATGAGGCCGGACTGGGACGACGACAGGCTGGAGAGTGTGAGCCAGCGTATCGACAGGGCCGCCGACAGGCTCCGTCCCAGATCGGGACCCCAGGTGGTCCTCCGGGACAGGGACCTCCGCCTGACCAGGCTGTTCCCGTACTTCGTCGGTCTCTGTCTGCTGATCTGGCTGGCCACGCTGCTGTATCTTGGCGATTACAGCATCGGCAAGGTCATCGAGATCCTCTGCCTGTCCTTCGTGGCCTGCTTCGCCGTGCTGGGGGTCCCCTGCTCGCTCCTCATGGACCGGGGCGCATTCAGCAACTGGGTCCCGTTCCTGCTGGCCATAGCCATGGCGGGACTGCTGTGGCTGGCGGGCGTGTACATGGGACATGTCTACTACGCCGAGGCCATCGACCTCACCATGGGCGCGCTGGGCATAGAACTGGGCGACCTGGGGCAGCTGGTGCTCGGGTTCGGCGGCACCATCGCCCTGATCTACTTCACCTCGGTGGGGGTGTTGAGCATCATCGGCGCCTACATGCGCCGCTACACGGCCAAGGTGTTCCTGTCCATGCAGGACCACGCCGACCAGGGCATCCGCGGGAAGGCGGAGTGGTTCTTCATGGTGCCGGACATCATCGACGTCAAGGAGGTGGTGCTGGAGCCCGTCCGCAGCCCGCACAGGTTCAACGTCAGGGCCTGTGTCAGCGTCACCGCCTACCTGTTCGTGCTGGGCCTGCTGGTGTCGTCGTACCTGTTCGTGAATCCGCTCCTGATATCGCTGATGGACTGGCAGACGATGCTGGCGATCATGCTCATGCTGTCCATGTTCACCCCCGCCCTCGTGCTGCCGTGGCAGATCGTCAGGGGGGTGGGCGCCAAGGTGAGGTCCGACGCGCCCAGGGACTTCTATCTGTGGACCGGGGCCAAGCGGCGCCTGTTCTCCACCTTCGCCATGCTGGGGGTGTTCATGATGATGTTCGTGCTCTCCGTCTATCTGGGCAACTCGGTGGAGGACATCCTCCGCACCTACGTGTCGTTCCTGATCCCGCTGCTGGCCACCTCGGCGATGTACGGGGCGCTCTATGAGAACAACTTCGACAGAGGGATCTGCGACAAGATATGCGATGATTTCGGAAGTGATGCGGAGAGCAGGGAGGACCCCTGAGGCCAGTCGACCTGTCTTGATCGTCATGGTAAAGGAGGAAAACAACGATGCTAGTGCGTCGGGTTCTCCCTGCTTTCAAACCCTACAATTAGAACTTGTATAAAAAACAAACACATCCCTACCACGGAATCGACATGACGGTCCGGGCCGCCCGTCGGATCCGACGGTGACGACCCTTCGCCATATCGGGAGGACCTGGTCGCAGGTTTTTATCGATGGGGGCGGTTGGGGCGGTCATGACGGACGAGGCATACGAGGCCATGAGCAGGGCGAGGCGGCAGGCCGACAGCGGCAACCCCCAGGGTGCGGTGGACACACTGGAGGCCTACCTGATGACGGATCCGCACAACACCAAGCCCCGGATGCTCCTGGCCGAGATCATATACTCGAAGCTGGGGGACGAGAGGTACGCCCTGATGCAGCTTGAGGCGGTCCTCGACCTGGAGCCGGAGAACACCGAGGCCATGAAGGCCATGGTCTCCGTCCTGTCGAGGAACAAGAGGAACAACGACGAGACCGACGCCATATACCAGAGGCTGCTGGCCCTGGAGCCTTCGGCGGAGGTCTTCAACGAGTACGCCAAGTTCCTCCGCCATCAGATCACCGACTTCAAGCGCTCCGGCGAGTACTACGAGAGGGCCATCGCCATGGATCCAGGGAAGTACGAGTACCATCAGAACTACGCCGTCCTCCTCCTCAACGACCTCAAGGACTGGGTGAAGGCCAAGCGCGAACTGGAGATCCTGCTGGAGATGCGTCCCGGCGACATGATGATGCGCAGGAACTACGACAAGCTCATGCGGGAGAAGTTCGACAAGGACGGCAACGTGAAGAAGGGCCTGATGGGTCGCCTGAGGCGTTGACAGCCCCTATGGAAGGTCTGGAATTCATAATTTAGGAACACCTACATTAATAAACCTTTATGTTAGTCACAACTAAAAATAACGCCGTTAAAAACAATTAAATAGGTCGGGCAATTTCGTCGGAATCAGAGGTTATTATCATGGAACTCAAAGGATCTAAAACAGAAGCCAACCTGCAGACCGCCTTCGCCGGAGAGTCTATGGCCAGGAACAAGTACTCCTACTACGCGTCCCAGGCCAAGAAGGAGGGCTACGAGCAGATCGCGGACATCTTCCTCGAGACCGCCGAGAACGAGAAGGAGCACGCCAAGCTCTGGTTCAAGGCCCTCCACGACGGCAAGGTCCCCAAGACCATCGAGAACCTGAAGGACGCCGCCTCCGGCGAGAACTACGAGTACACCACCATGTACGCCGACTTCGCCAAGGAGGCCGAGGCCGAGGGATTCACGGAGATCGCCAAGCTGTTCACCATGGTGGGCGAGATCGAGAAGACCCACGAGCAGAGGTACCTGGACCTCCTCAGGAACATCGAGGAGGGCATCGTCTTCAAGAAGGACAAGGTCACCATGTGGAAGTGCCGCAACTGCGGATACATCCACATCGCCGAGGAGGCCCCCGCCGTCTGCCCGGTGTGCAAGCACGCCCAGGCGTTCTTCGAGGTCAGGGCCACCAACTGGTGATCCACCAACGGCTCCGCCTCGGGCGGAGCCTGAAAACCCCAAACCCATACGTCCATTGCTCAGAAACGGGAGGGCGGGGGGACGACGTTCTCAGTCCTGATCGACCGCCTTCCAGTGACCGCTCCTGGGGGATCCGACCCTCTCTATGAACCCTCCCTCCCTGAGGACCTTTATCGCACGGGCGACGGTCCTCTCCGAGACCGACAGGACCCCGGCGGCGGCGGAGTTGCTGGTGAACGCTCCCTGACGGATCATCCCGAGCACGCTGGATTCGATCCTGCTGAGTCCGTCCGTCTCCTCGACGGGATACGGATGGTCATCGGCACTGCCATCCAGTGCCCTGTCGATGGATTCGAGCATGAAGTCGATGAACGGTCCCGAATCGTCCCCAGTCCTCGAATCCGTGAGGGCGTCGTAGTACCGCTGCCGGTGCTGGAGCACCGCCGATTCCATCGGTATCCATGCCATCTCCGGCATCCAGGAGGCCAGGATGGCGGTCTGCCACAGGCGTCCCATGCGTCCGTTGCCGTCGGAGAACGGATGTATCGTCTCGAATTCGTAATGGAACACGCACGAGGCTATCAGCGGATGATGGTCGGTGGTCGCGAGCCATTCCAGGAGGCCCCCGACGAGCATCGGGACGTCCTCGGGGGACGAACCCAGATGGACGAGCCGTCTTCCCGCGAACACCCCCACCTCCGAGGTCCTGAACTCCCCTGCGTCATCCAGAAGATAGCGCATCATGATCCCGTGCATCCTGAGGAGATCGTCAACGTCGGTGACGTCTATCGATTCCAGGGCCTCGTAGCATCTGATCGCATTCTTCACCTCCTGGATCTCACGGGGGTCTCCCAACACCCTCCTCCCGTCGATGATGTCGGTCACCTGCCCCACCGTCAGGGTGTTGTTCTCGATGGCCAGCGATGAATGGATGGACCGTATCCTGTTCGCACGGCGGAGCATCGGAGACGGCAGTTTCCTGCCGGTCTCGATCTCGGTGAGTTTCCTGGAGATGTCCGAGACCAGCCATACGGCTCTCGGGCTGATTGTGAATTTTGGATTGTACATACGTATTTGATAGGTTGAATGTTATGTGTATATTAAAAACCGATTGATAATCAACCAACCATGACATTACTATGACATTATCATGACATCACTATGACATCGTCTTGGAAACATCTATGACATGTACGGAATCGGATCGCCACGAGCCCGCCCGAGGCCCGATCCATCATGATCGTGGTCGTGCATCCCAACGGAGGTGCATCGGAGCCTACGTGTCCGAAGTCAGCGGATGGTTTCGACCAGAGGGTGCACCGTCGTGCCGGGGCGGTCGTGGAAGCATCAGGGATGTCGTCCACGGTCTGACCAACTCTTATATAGAACCGCGCGTTTATGAGGTCCAGCACGGTCGAGGACGGTGCCTTTTTCCATTGACTAGGAGATTGACCAATGACAGCCGAGGACGCTCTTAAAACCGGTACTACGACAATCGGAATCAGAATCAAGGACGGAGTAATACTCGCCTCCGACCAGAGGGCAACCATGGGCAACCTCATCGCCCACAGCCACGTCCAGAAGGTGTACCAGCTGTCAGACAACATCGGCATGACCATCGCGGGGGTCGTCGGAGACGCCCAGCTCATGGTCCGCTGGCTCCAGAGCGAGATCTCCATCTACAACATGAAGAAGGGCTCCCCCATGTCCGTGACCGCAGCCGCCACCCTGGTGGCTAGCGTGATCCGCCAGGGCTTCTACCTCGGCCTCATCATAGGGGGCTACGACAAGACCGGCGGGCACATCTACAGCATCGACGGCGCCGGAGGGTACATCGAGGACGACTACTGCTCGGTGGGCTCCGGATCCAACTTCGCCCTCGGATCCCTGGAGGCGTCCTTCAGGAAGGACATGACCAGGGACGAGGCCATCGACGCCGCCATCGCCGCCCTCAACTCCGCCAGGAGGAGGGACAACTGCACCGGGGACGGCATGCTCGTCTCCTTCATCGGACCGGAGGGCTACCAGGCGCTGCCCCCCGAGGAGATCAGGTCCAGGTGCGAGTCCATGGGATTCGCGTTCCCCAACTGATCCCCGGATCCGAAACCCATTCCCAACCCATTCCATTCTGAACGAGTTCAGATCCAACCAAAGCTGGTTTTCATATGAATGTCGACAGGCTGTTCGAGAACCTCACGGAAGACGTCAAGAGGAACATGCCCCCGAACATAAAGATCAAGGAGATCAAGTTCGAGGGGCCGTTGGTGGTCGTCTACACCGACGACTACGACAAGGTGTCCGCCAACGACTCCATAGCGAGGACGCTGGCCCAGAACATCCACCGCAGGGTGGACATCCGCCCGGACCCCTCCAACCTGGAGGACCCGGTCAAGATGGAGGAGAAGATCCGCGCAATGATCCCGGAATCCGCGGACATCTTCGACATCAACTTCATCGAGGAGACCGGCGAGGCCCTCATCGAGGCGGTTAACCCGAACGAGGTGGTGGGCAGGGAGGGAAGGCTCCTGGGCGACCTCAGGAAGGAGTCTGGCTGGAACGTCAAGGTCATCCGCGCTCCCCCCATCCCGTCGAAGACCGTCTCCGACGTCAGGGGGTACCTGAGGGCGAACCACGACGAGCGCCAGGAGATGCTGACCTACGTGGCCAGGAGGATAGCCAGGCCCAAGCTCGAGGGGGAGCAGTGGGTCAGGATGACCGCCATGGGCGGGTTCAGGCAGGTCGGCAGGTCCGCGTCGCTGCTGACCACCCGCGAGAGCAAGATCCTCATCGACTGCGGCCTCGACCCCAGCTCGGACAACACCCCGTACTTCGCGATCCCGGAGGTCCAGCCCCTGACGGACATCGACGCCGTGGTGGTCACCCACGCCCACCTGGACCATTGCGGCACCCTGCCCGCGCTGTTCAAGTACGGGTACAAGGGGCCGGTGTACTGCACGCCGCCCACCAGGGACCTGATGGCCCTGCTCCAGCTGGACAACATCAAGCTGGGCTTCGGCGAGAACAAGAAGACCCCCTACGAGGCGCAGCACGTGAGGCAGGAGATACTCCACACCATCACGCTGAAGTACAACGAGACCACCGACATCGCCCCCGACGTGAGGCTGACATTCCACAACGCCGGCCACATCCTGGGGTCCGCCATAGCCCACTTCCACATCGGCGACGGGCTCCACAACGTGGCCTTCTCCGGCGACACCAAGTACGAGAAGACCTGGCTGTTCAACCCCGCCACCAACAGGTTCCCCAGGCTGGAGACCCTGGTCATCGAGTCCACCTACGGCGGCCACAACGACGTGCAGCCCTCCAGGGCCGACGCCTCGGAGCAGATGGCCCAGTACCTGATCCAGGCCTCCGAGAAGGGCGGGAAGGTGCTGATCCCCGTGTTCGCCGTGGGGAGGTCCCAGGAGGTGATGCTGGTCATCGAGGAGCTCATGCGCAACGGCCGCATCCCGAAGATGCCCGTCTACCTGGACGGGATGATATGGGAGGCCACCGCCATCCACACCGCCTACCCCGAGTACCTGAACAGCCAGCTCAGGACCCAGATCTTCCAGCAGAACGAGAACCCGTTCCTGTCCCCCATATTCAGGAGGGTGGAGACGGCGGACATGAGGGAGGAGATCTGCCACTCCCCCGATCCCTGCATCGTCCTGGCCACCAGCGGCATGATGTCCGGGGGACCGGTCATGGAGTACTTCCGCGAGTGGGCGGACGACGAGAGGAACTGGCTGCTGTTCGTGGGCTACCAGAGCGAGGGCAGCATCGGAAGGACCATCCAGAGGGGGAGGTCCGAGATCACCATGAACATGAGGGGCAAGCCCATAACCCTGAAGATCAAGATGCAGAGGGAGACCGTGGACGGCTTCTCCGGACACTCCGACAGGAAGCAGCTCATGAGGTACATCTCCTCCCTGGAGCCCAAGCCGGACAAGATCATCATCGGCCACGGCGAGGACAGGAAGTGCACCGACCTGGCGTCGTCCATCTACAAGAAGTACGGCATCGAGACCAAGGCCCCCCTCAACCTGGAGACCATCAGGCTAAGATGAGCCGGCGGGGCCCTCCCGCACCACCTCATCCGAACGCTCCGGCGATGGCGGGGACCAGCAAGGCATATGCCCGACGAAGGGCATCCCCATGACATGGCAGAAGACGAACGTCCTCAGAGGCCGCTCACCGAGGAGGGCCCGATGTTCCACAAAGTCTCCCTGGAGGATGCCAGGAATCTCTATCTGGCTCGGTTGGCCCGCTGTGAGAGCGACAGATGTCGTCAAAGGTACATGGACCTGTTCAAGAGGGCATACGGCGAGGACCTGATCCGGTGACCCTCGGTTCCTGAGGCACCCTATCGGAACCACGTGCACCCCGTCGGGCCTGGTGTGCGCCACGCCGGCCGCCGTGACGACCATCAGGAACGAGGGAGGGGTCGCTTTCGGATCGAGCCTGCTCTTCAGCTTCAGCAGGTTCTCGGCGGCCTTGTCCGCCCAGGTCTCGCTGAGCTTTATCTCCACCGCCCCCCAGCGGCCGTTCCACAGATGCACGATCGCATCCACCTCCAGACCGTCCGAGTCGCGGTAGTGGGACACGCTCCCCTCCAGCGACTGGGCGTACACCCGGAGGTCCCTGACCACCATGGACTCGAACAGCAGGCCGAGGGTCTCCATGTCGCTCAGCAGGTCCTCCTCCCCCGCCCCGAGGAAGTATGCCGCTATGGCGGGGTCGGTCAGATGCCTGGTGTCGGAGGTGCGGATGGCGGACTTGGATCTCAGTCTGACGCTCCATGCCGGCAGGTCGTCGGTGACGCATATCGTCTTGAGGTGGTTCAGGTAGTCGTACAGCGTGTTGATCGACATGGACGTGTTCTCTGCCGTGTTCACGTCCTTCAGTATGGTGGTCGCCGGGACGGACATCGCCGAATTCCGGGACAGGGACCTCAGGACGGCCCTCATGCGTCCGGGGTCGTGTCTGCGACCCCCGTCCGTCTCGACATTCGAGTTGAGCAGCATCTCGCAGTATCCGCTCACGACGGCATGGGCCTGCCTGTCATCCATGCCCAGCGTCTCAGGCCATCCGCCTCTGACCAGCTCACGGGCGACGTCGCGTATCCCCATATCCGACACCCCTGACACCCTGCTCCCGCCATCGAACAGGGACCCCAGACTGACCTCCCCTGTGGATTTCCCGGATTCGTACGTGCTCATCGTCCTCATCTGCACGCGGACGATCCTGCCGGCCCCCGAGTGTCTGATCCTCTCGCTGTCCAGCATGGAATCCAGTGTCGCCGACCCTGTGAGGATGAACTGTCCCTTCAGTCCCGACTCGTCCGCGTCGTATCTCACGGCGTCCCATATCTCCGGGATGGACTGCCATTCATCGAAAAGAAGCGGCTTCTCCCCCTTGAGCATCAGTTTCGGATCGATGTCGGCCATCATCCTGTAGTTCCTGTACTGGACCTCGTCCTGCAGAGACACTGTCGTTCTGGCCAAACGTCTGGACGTCGTGGTCTTGCCGCACCACTTGGGACCGGTGATCACCACGGCTCCGAATAGCTTCAGATCCTCGGCCAGGGTCTTGTCTATCAGACGCGGGATGTACTCGGCGGGCATGAATCTCAGATGGAGTCTCTGGCTATATTATTATTGGTGGAGTTGAGGGTGAATCCATTGGTGGAGTTGAGGGTGAATCCATTGGTGGAATCGGGATAGACGACCACTTC
>CAYZSQ010000003.1:0-4656 GCA_964479785.1 uncultured Methanomassiliicoccales archaeon | reverse complement strand
AGATCCCGACTTCGACAGAGGCATCCGCTGAGACATTCCGAACAAGCGGTTCTTGACGGCTGCCCGGTCTCGCTGTGCTGGACCCCCGACATCCGAGGGATGTCACTGACGGATGAGCCAGCAGGGAAATACCCGTACGTCGTTCCGATGTCCATGAGAGCGGTCGTCTATGCGGACAGGGGCGTATTCAGGGTGGAGGAGAGGCCCGAGCCCCGCATCACGGATCCCGACGATGCCGTGGTGCGCGTGACCACGGCGTCCATATGCACCAGCGACCTCCACATCAGGGCAGGGGCGGTGCCCAGGGCGGTACCGGGGACCGTCGTGGGTCACGAGTTCGTAGGCATCGTGGACAGTCTCGGACCGGACGTCCGTGGATTCTCCGTGGGCGACAGGGTGGCGGTCAACGTTGAGACCTTCTGCGGGCGCTGCTTCTATTGCAGGAGGGGCTGGGTCAACAACTGCACCGACCCCGCCGGCGGATGGGCCCTGGGATGCAGGATAGACGGCGGCCAGGCCGAGCTGGTGAGGGTCCCTCACGCGGACAACTGCCTCACACGGATCCCGGACCACGTGTCGGACGAGCAGGCCCTGTTCACCGGAGACCTCCTATCCACCGGGTACTGGGCCGCCGGCATAGGGGACATCTCAGAGGGGGACGTGGTGGCGGTGATCGGGGCCGGGCCCACGGGGCTCCTGACGGCCATGTGCTGCCGCCTCATGTCCCCGTCCCGCATAGTGGTGGTGGACACCGACAGGTCCCGCCTGGAGTTCGCCCGCGCCCACGGCATCGGCGATGTTCACGTGGACCCGTCGGAGGAGGACCCGGCGGAGGCGGTCAGGTCCCTGACAGACGGCCGCGGCGCCGACACGGTGGTGGAGGCGGCCGGAGGTGACGGCACCTTCGAGATGGCCTGGAGGATGGCCAGGCCCAACGCCACCGTCGTCATCGTGGCCATGTACGGGGAGCCCCAGGTCCTCCCGCTGCCGGACATGTACGGCAAGAACCTGGTGTTCAAGACCGGCGGGGTGGACGCGTCACGCTGCGGGGAGATCATGGACCTGATATCCGACGGGACCATCGACCCATCCGTGCTGGTCACCCACAGGTTCCCCTTCAGCCGCATCATGGACGCCTACGACCTCTTCGCCTCCCGCGCCGACGGCGTGATGAAGGTGGCCGTGACCTTCCCGGGGCCCCGATCCTCTGTCGTCGGCGTCCGGGATGTCCTTTGAATGTAGTTAATTATACATCAATGAACAATAATTACAAATACTCTCATCGGATAGTCCGCTCCGACCCACATGACCGGAGACGACGGCAGATATGGCGAGTACGGGGGGCAGTACGTCCCCGAGACGCTGATGAACGCGGTGATCGAGCTGGACGAGGCCTACCGCAGGTACATCCGGGACCCGGAGTTCATCAGGGAGCTGGACGAGATGAACCGCCGGTACACCGGCAGGCCCTCCATGCTCTACTACGCCGACAGGATGACCCGGGACCTGGGGGGCGCCAAGGTGTACCTCAAGAGGGAGGACCTGAACCACACCGGCGCCCACAAGATCAACAACGTCATCGGCCAGTGCCTCCTCGCCAAGAGGATGGGCAAGACCAGGGTCATCGCGGAGACCGGGGCGGGGCAGCACGGCGTCGCCACGGCGACCCTGGCGGCCTACCTGGGTCTGGAGTGCGAGGTGTTCATGGGGGCCCACGACGTGGAGCGCCAGGCGCTGAACGTCTACAGGATGGAGCTGCTGGGGGCCAAGGTGCACCCGGTCACCTCCGGCACCGGGGTCCTCAAGGACGCGGTCAACGAGACCCTGAGGGAGTGGACCAACCGGGTCTCCGACACCCACTACGTCATCGGCACGGTGATGGGCCCCGCCCCGTTCCCGGAGATGGTCTGCGAGTTCCAGAGCGTCATCGGCAGGGAGGTCAGGAGGCAGATTATGGAGGCGGAGGGACGCCTCCCCGACTGCCTGGTGGCATGCGTCGGCGGCGGCAGCAACGCCATCGGCCTGTTCCACGAGTTCATAGACGATCATGAGGTCAGGATGGTGGGCTGCGAGGCCGCCGGGAAGGGCGTGGACACCGACATGCACGCCGCCACCATGACCAAGGGCACCACCGGGATCTTCCACGGTATGAAGTCCCTGTTCTGCCAGGACTCCTACGGGCAGATCGCCCCGGTGTACTCCATATCCGCCGGCCTGGACTACCCGGGCATCGGTCCGGAGCACGCGTACCTCAAGGCCATGGACCGCGCCGAGTACGTCGCGATTACCGACGACCAGGCGGTGGACGCCTTCGAGTACCTGTCCAGGACCGAGGGCATCATCCCGGCGATAGAGAGCGCCCACGCCGTGGCCTGCGCCAGGGAGCTGGCCCCCACGATGTCCGAGGACGACGTCATGGTGGTGAACCTGTCCGGCCGGGGGGACAAGGACGTGGCCGCCATCGCCAGGTACAGGGGGAGGGACATCCATGACTGACCACCGCAGGGACCTGGAGAGGGTGTTCGCCCGCAGGGCGTTCATCCCCTTCGTCACATGCGGGGACCCGGACATCGAGACCACCGAGAGGCTGGTGAGGGCCATGGCCGCGGCCGGGGCGGACCTGATCGAGCTGGGGATCCCCTTCTCGGATCCCATAGCCGAGGGCCCGGTGATCCAGGGCGCCGACGTGAGGGCGCTGTCTGGAGGGGTCACCACCGACGACATCTTCGACATGGCCGAGAGGGTGAGGGGGGACCTGGACATCCCCATGCTGGTGATGACCTACATCAACCCGATCTTCGTCTACGGCCCCGACCGCTTCATGGAGAGGTGCGAGAGGGCCGGGATATGCGCCGTCATCGTCCCCGACATGCCCTATGAGCAGAAGGGGGACCTGCAGCCATACTGCACCGAGCACGGGATCAAGCTGGTCTCCATGATCGCGCCCACCTCCGAGGACAGGATCGCCATGATCGCATCCGAGGCGGAGGGCTTCCTCTACATAGTGTCCTCCATGGGTGTGACCGGCGTCCGCTCGTCCTTCAGCTCCAACCTGGAGGACATGGTGGCGGCCGTCAGGAGGTCCACGGACATCCCCTGCGCCGTCGGTTTCGGGATATCCACCCCGGAGCAGGCCAGGAGCATCACGGACTTCGCCGACGGCGCCATCGTGGGGTCCGCCATCGTCAGGATCATCGCCGAGCACGGAAGGGACAGCGTGCCCTACGTGGAGGAGTACGTCAGGAGGATGAGGGAGGAGCTGGACAGGGTGCGATGATAGTCATCCGTTCCGATCCATCCCTATCACGATGAGGGTGCATCCCGGTCCAGGGCATTGGACAGGTCGTCCAGGTAGTCTATTGATCCCAGATCGGGCGGATGGGCATCGTCCATGAAGCATATGGCGAATAGCGGGTAGTGCTCCACGCCGAACTGATCCGTCATGATGTTGCTTTCGGAGAGCTTGATCGCACGGTTTATCCTGTATTCTCCGGAAATCGCCCTGTTGAGGGATTTGGATTGTCTTTTGTTACCGGATTTGACCTCGATGGCCGTGACATCCCCGTTCAGATTTATCACGAAGTCCAGTTCCATCCTATCCGTTCTCACGGTTCCGTCGGGATTCCTCTTTTTCTCCCTGAGGTAGAAGAATATGTCGAACCCCTTCCTGACCAGGGATTCGGCGATGACGTTCTCCACGATGGCCCCGTTGTTCACATAGAAGTCCCCGTCGACGATGCCTGCCGCTATCCCCGGTCCGAGCATGTAGGTCAGTATCCCCGAGTCTTTCATGTAGATCCTGAACGAATCCGACCGTGATTTGATCCTCAGGGGTTCCACCGGTTCCTCGAGATTATAGCAGAAGTCGATTACGCCCGCGTTCTTCAACCAGAGGAGTGCGCTTCCGTATTCCCTTTTGCCGTAGCCCCTCTTCATCAGTATGTCACTGTAGTTGAACGTCTTCTTCTCGTTGGATAGTTGGCGTGGTACCGAGTCCAGACATTCCTGGATCCTCAATTTGTCCTTTTTGAGCAGGGCGTATTTCTTGGCATCATCGCACATCTTATCGTATATCCGTGCGTGGGCCTGGGATGTCTGTGCGTAGTTCTGGGTCTCGGCGTAGGTCTTGACGGCATTCGGCATGCCTCCCACCACTATGTACCTCCTGAACAGGTCGCTGAGTCTTTTCAGGATGTAGTCGTCGAGCGGAACCCTGTCCCTGATGTGTTTCCCAATCTTCTCCGTCTGTCCGCGGGATATGCCGAGGGCCCACAGGAACTCCTCGAAGTCCATCGGTTCCATCACCATCGTGTCGGTGTACCCCATCGGTGTGACGATGCCGTCGTAGTCTGTGTTGCCAAGCAGTGAACCGGAGGCTATGATGTCGCATCTGCCGTCTATCGCCAGTGGTTTGAGTGCGGATACTGCCTGGGGGCAAAGCTGAATCTCGTCCAGGATTAGGGCGCATCCGTCGAAGTCGGTGATGTCGAAGTCGTATGAGAAGCGCTCGTATAGGATGTCTGCGGAGGTTCCGTTCCTGAACAGGTCGCGTTTCTCGGGGTCGTCTTCGAAGTTGATGTACAGGTATGCCCTGTAGTTCCTTTCCGCGAACTCCCTGATCGAATACGTCTTCCCGACTTGTCTGGCCCCGGACAC
>CAYZSQ010000002.1:0-32805 GCA_964479785.1 uncultured Methanomassiliicoccales archaeon | reverse complement strand
ACAGGATAAGGTCGGAGGTGAAGGCGGTGACCTACCACATGATGCAGGTGGACCGTGACGCCCCCTCGGTCACGGTGCTGTTCGACGTCTGACCGCGCGGACGGGCATGGTGCGCGCAACCATTTATTAGACATTCATCATTCCGTCGGACATGCTCAGGCTAGGCTGGTTCTCCACCGGACGGGGCCCCGGGTCCCGCAATCTGCTCAAGGCCGTCATGGACAGGAAGGAGCAGGGCGGGCTCGACGTCGAGATCTCATTCGTGTTCTGCAACTGGGACAACGACGAGGAGGACAACCCGAGGAGGGACCAGAGGCGGATGTTCTTCGACATGGTGGAGGGTTACGGGATACCGCTGGTCACCCTCTCCTGGAAGAGGTTCATGCCCGAGCTCTGGAAGGAGGACCAGACCGCCTGGAGGGACGAGTACGGGAAGGAGCTCAGGAGGCTCACGTCCCGGTACCCCTTCGACCTGGGGATCCTGGCAGGATACATGCTCTGGATGGATGACGAGACCTGCAGGCGGTACGACATGCTCAACCTGCACCCCGCGCTGCCGGACGGGCCCAAGGGCACCTGGCAGGAGGTCATCTGGCAGCTCGTCTCCGAGGGGGCCGACAGGCAGGGCGCCATGATGCACATCTGCACCGAGGACTGGGACCGGGGGGCGGCCGTCACCTACTGCGGGTTCCCCATCAGGGGCGGCGACTACGACGGCCTCTGGAGGGACATGGAGGCGAAGATCGGGTCCTCCGGGCTCGACGCCGTGAAGGAGTCCGAGGGACAGGACGAGCCGCTCTTCAAGAGGATCAGGGAGGACGGCGCGAAGCGGGAGCTCCCCCTCATCGTGGCCACCATCGGCGCCTTCGCCGACGGCAGGGTGAGGATCGAGGACAAGAGACTGTACGCCGGGGACGTCCCCCTGGACGGCCCGTACGACCTGTCCGAACAGGTCGACGCGTCGCTGGAGTGATCCCATGCCCGGAGAGTTCGACCCCGTGGAGGAGATGGGCCTGTTCCCCGACAGGATATTCGTGACCAATCTCCGCGGGTTCCTCATCATGAACAACTACGTGCGGGACCTCTGCGCCCGCTTCATCCGCAACGGGGCCCACCTCTACGACGTGCTCGTCAGATACGACGAGCTCACCGCCTACGTGCTGGGCAGGGAGGAGGCCACCGCCGGGGACAGCCTGAAGTGGGTGGTGCCGTTCCTCAAGGCCAACGGGGCCACCGACCACCTGGTCAACAGATTCGGCAGGGAGGACATGAGGCTGATGCCCGGGGCCGGCGAGGCCATCCGGTACATCACCAACCTGATGCCCTCCTTCATCAACACCTCGATGTACGAGCACGGCACCATGGAGGCGGCCGACGCCCTGGGGAACCCCCTGTGCGACTTCCTGGGCTCCAAGATGGACCTGGACCACGTGCAGTTCGGCAGGGCCGAGGCCAGGAAGGTCCGGGAGATGTGCGAGGAGATCTCGTCGCTGAGGATCCCGAAGGTGGAGTACGAGCTGAACGTCCCCATGGAGGTGGACGAGGCCGACGTGAGGATCATCAAGACCCTGGACACCATCCTCCGGGAGAGGATCCCGGAGCTGTCGGCCATGAGCCTGATGGAGTCGGTGACGGCGGTGACGTCCCACAAGAAGGCGTACCAGCTGCTGGACATCAGGCGCCAGACCAACATCGACCTGGACGCCACCCTGTACATCGGAGGGGACAACACGGACTTCCAGGCCATGGACCTGGTCAGGGACAGCGGCGGCGTGTCCATAGCGTTCAACGGGACCGACTTCGCCGTCCGGGGGAGCACCGTGGCCATCCTGTCCAAGGACGCCACCGTGGGGGCGGTGTTCGCCGGGCAGTTCTACAGCCGCGGCATCGAGGCGGTGCTGGAGCTGGCCAACAACTGGGACAGGAAGTACATCAAGGAGGCGGAGTTCCCCGACGAGAACGTGGTGGACAGGATGCTGGCCGCCCATCCCAGGAAGCTGCCCGAGGTCTACGTGGTGGACAGGAGGAACGTGGACGAGGTCGCGGCCAGGAGCGCTCAGTACAGGAAGAAGCTGCTGGGCGCGCGACGACGGGATCGAGAAGGTGCATGGTGCTCTGGTCGGGATTCGAACCCGAGTGTCGGCCTCGAAAGGGCCGAATGATTGGCCGCTACACTACCAGAGCGCATCCAGAGCCATCGCGACCTCGTTTATAACGGTTATGGAGGTCGACCGCGGGATGCCCCGGTTTTCCGCACACTTTTTATATGGTCCCCTTAATCGCACCCATCGGAGTGAGAATTATGGCCGACAACGCACCGCTCGAAAGCCCGGATGAGGACGTCACACGCGTACGTCTCCCCAACATCAAGGAAGCGGAGATGTTCGGGATAGCGGACCAGCTGCTCGGCGCCTCCAAGATCAAGGTCATGTGCGAGGACGGCGTCTCCCGCGTGGGACGCATCCCCGGGAAGATCAAGAAGAGGATGTGGATAAGGGAGGGCGACCTCCTGATCATCTCCGTCTGGGACTTCCAGCCGGACAAATGCGACATAAGGTTCAGGTACACCAAGACCCAGGCCGTCAACCTCAGCAAGAGGGGCAAGGTCCCGAAGAACCTGGACATATTCTGAAGAAGGGGGCCGCATGTCCTCCTACGAGGAGGCGTACGCATACCTCGAGAGGCATGTGGACGCCCTTAAGACCAACCGCACCGGCGACGAGCGCCAGACCGATGCGGAGGTCTTCGACAGGAAGACCCTCCTCACGATCTACGACATGATGACCTCGGGGTACGTCGACCAGGTCCACTACCCCATATCCACGGGCAAGGAGGGCAACGTGTTCTACGCCACCGACGAGGACGGCGACGGCATGGCCCTGAAGATCTTCCGCACCTCCACCTCCACATTCAAGAGGGTGGCCAAGTACGTGGAGGGCGACCCCAGGTTCAGGGGGGTCACCGGCAACCGGTGGAAGATGATCTACGCCTGGGTCAACAAGGAGTTCAGGAACCTGGTGAGGTACAGCGAGGCCGGGATCCCTGTGCCCGAGCCCATAACGTTCGCCCAGAACTGCCTGCTGATGGAGTACATCGGCGACGAAAGCGGACCCGCCCCCCAGCTCAGGGACGTGGTCCTGGAGGACCCCACCGAGACGTACGACGAGGTCGTGTCCTTCATAATAGACGGCTGGCAGGACGCCCACCTGGTCCACGGGGACCTGAGCGAGTACAACATACTCATGTGGGAGGGGCAGCCGATCATGATAGACGTGGGGCAGGCCATGACGGCCGACCACTACAACTCCAAGGAGCTGCTTGAGAGGGACATCCGCAACATCAACGCCTTCTTCAGGAAGAGGGGCGCCGACGTCATAGACGACGAGGTGATCTACGAGGAGGCCCTCAGCGGGAAGGACGAGGAGGACGAAGAATGAGATCCATCAGAGTGCCGGCGGACAGGGTCGGCACGCTAATAGGCAAGAACGGGGAGACGAAGAGGGCCCTCCAGAGCATCTCCGGGATAAAGCTGGAGATCGACACGGAGGAGGGCGAGGTCATCATCCACGACGACGTGGAGCTGGAGGACCCGGTGATGGCGCTGAAGGTCATCGACGTTGTCAAGGCCGTGGGCAGGGGGTTCAACCCCGACAAGGCCATGAGGCTGTTCGACGACGACGAGTACCTGGAGGTCGTGGACCTGAAGGAGTTCGTCGGGGACAGGACCAACCAGGTCACCAGGATCAGGGGCAGGCTCATCGGCAAGGACGGCAAGACCCGCAGGATCATCGAGGACCTGACCGGCTGCGACATGGTGATCTACGGAAACACCGTGGCCCTCATCGGCAACTCCATCAGCCTCCCTGTGGCCAAGCACGCCGTGGAGCTCATCCTCCAGGGGAGCGAGCACGCCACCGTGTACCACTACCTCGAAAGCCAGCGCCCCAGGCTCAGGATAGCCGAGATGGGCTTCGACCTGTGAGGCGCGCCCATGGAGGAGTGGATATCCGAGAACCTGGGCAAGGCCAGGGCCCTGGCGGAGAGCGGCCTGTGCGACCACTGCCTGGGCCGCATGTTCGGCAAGATCGGCACCGGCATGACCAACGACCTCAGGGGGCGCATGATCAGGGAGGCGCTCTCCGAGGAGGGGGTCGACGCGCCGGCTGCGGAGTTCTGCCCCCTGTGCGAGAACGTCTTCGACCTGCTGGACCGGTTCGCCGAGGCCGCCGCGGAGGCCATCAACCCCGTGGAGTCGGACAACTTCCTGATCGGCACCAGGGTGGAGCCGGAGATCGTCAGGAGGGAGAGGGAGATCTGGGAGGAGCACGGCCTGGAGAGCGCCGAGCCCATCAAGGCGGAGCTGAACAGGGAGATCGGCAAGCACGCCATGCCCATGATCCACCGTCCGGTGGAGTTCAAGAACCCCCAGGTGGTGGCCTGCGTGGACACCCGCTTCGCCGACGTGGCCCTGGACATCGCCCCGCTGTTCGTCGCGGGACGCTACAACAAGTTCAGCAGGGAGATCCCCCAGACCGTCTGGCCCTGCAGGGTCTGCCACGGGAAGGGGTGCGACCACTGCCACGGCAAGGGCAAGATGTACGAGACGTCCGTGCAGGAGATCATCGGCGATGTGGCCCTGGAGATGACCGGGGGGACGGAGCACTTCTTCCACGGCATGGGCCGCGAGGACATCGACGCCCTCATGCTGGGCGACGGCAGGCCGTTCGTGCTGGAGATAAGCCAGCCCAGGGTCAGGGACATCGACCTGGACGAGCTCAAGCGCAGGTCCGACAACGAGCTGGCCGCCTTCCGGGACCTGCACTTCGTGAGGCGGGAGGCGGTGGAGAGGTACAAGGAGGCGGCCGCCGACAAGGTGTACCGCGTGCACGTCCTCGCAGATGGCAAAGTTAATAAAGAGGCAGTAATTGAGGTTGCCTTATCGTTCAAGGACGCCAGTATAGATCAGAGGACTCCACGCCGTGTCGAGCACAGAAGGGCCGACCTGGTGAGGAAGAGGAGGATCCACTGGGTAGAGGCGGACGCGATAACCGAGGACTCGTTCGATCTCGAACTGGAGACCGATTCGGGTACCTACGTGAAGGAGTTCGTGTCCGGCGACGACGGAAGGAGCACGCCGAGCTTCTCGGAGAGGCTGGGGGTGCAATGCCGCGTCGAGACCCTCGACGTGCTGGCGATCAACTATCACGAACCATGAGGGATTAAAATGCAGAGATCCAGAGGCACAAGGACAAAGACACGCAACGTCCTGAAGAAGAAGGTCAGGGCACGCGGGCTGTCCCCCATCACGAAGGGCCTTCAGACATTCGAGGCCGGAGAGAAGGTCAACATCATCATCGACCCCAGCGTCCACAAGGGGATGCCCTTCTCCAGGTTCCACGGACTGACCGGCGTCATCATCGGCCCCAGGGGCAAAGCTTACGAGGTCAGCGTCAAGGACGGCGACAAGACCAAGATAGTCGTCGCCCGCCCCGAGCACCTCGTCAGGAACGTCAACTGAAGAGGTGGACGACATGTCTGAGCAGTACTTGACGCTGGCGGAGGTCAGGGACCTTCTCTCGGCGGAGGCGGAGACCCGGGATCCCGATCTCGTCCTGGTGTCCCAGAAGCACGCGCTAGAGCATGCTCAGACCGTCTGCAGCATCTCCCTCGAACAGGCCGGGGCCATCATCGACGAGGTCAGCCAGATCGACGTCGTCAGCGACTCCGTGGCCTACAAAATCGCGGACGTCCTCCCCAGGCACAGCGAGGACGTCCGCGCGATCTTCTCCAAGGAGAGGGTCACGCTGGAACCCGACACCATCCAGCTGATCATCGACATCGTCGACAAGCACGTTCCCCGCAACTGAGAGGCGGTGCCGATGGAAGACTACGCTTACATTCTGGACTACCTGGCACAGGGGGCCTCGGGCGGCAACTACTCCCGGAGGGAGCCCGTCTGCTATGCCATCGGCGACGAGGAGTTCAAGCTCTTCGAGCTGGTCCCCAGGACGGGGGCGCGGGTGGAGATCGGCGTCAGGACCTACATAGGCAAGGACACCGCCGACGTGAAGCGCGACATGATCGACCATGTCAAGAGGCGCATCAACTACAACGACCTCACCAACAACGCCCAGGCGGAACTCGAGTACGCGGTCACCGACATCGTCATGTCCAAGCAGGACAAGTTCATCAGGTTCTTCAACGAGGCCGAGGGCATCAGCATGAGGAAGCACATGCTGGAGGAGCTCCCCGGACTGGGCAAGAAGTCCATGACCGCCATCCTGGACGAGAGGAAGAAGGGTCTCTTCAAGGACTTCGCCGACCTCTCCGAGAGGACCGGGGTCAAGGGACCCGAGAAGCTCATCGTGGCCCGCATCATCCTCGAGATCTCCGATCCCGACAGGAAGCGCTACCTCTTCGTGTCCAAATGACAGACACCGGCCGCCTCATCGCCGAGACCGGCATCGTCCCGAAGAAGAGCAAGGGGCAGAACTTCCTCACAGACGGCAGGGTGGCGGACCGGCACATCTCCTACGCCGGCATCCGCGAGGGCGACCGCGTCCTCGAGGTGGGGCCCGGCCTCGGCATCCTGACCGAGCGCGTCCTGGAGCTGCCCTGCGAACTGACCTGCATAGAGCTGGACGACATACTGGCGGATTACATCGGAGGGACGTTCGGCCACAGGCTGTCGCTGATCCGCGGCGACGCCGTGAAGGTCCCCTTCCCGGAGTTCGACGTCTTCGTCAGCAACCTCCCGTACAGCGTCTCCACCCCCGTGATATTCAAGCTCCTGGAGCACGACTTCCGCACCGCCGTCGTCATGGTGCAGAAGGAGTTCGCCGACCGCATGGTGGCGGACGTCGGGAGCCCGGACTACTCCAGGCTCACCGTCAACCTGTTCTACCGCGCGGACTGCGAGGTCATGGAGACCGTCCCGGCGTCCAGGTTCAACCCCCGTCCCAAGGTGGACTCCGCCCTGGTGAGGATCACCCCCCGGGAGGCGCCCTTCCGCGTCCTCGACGAGAGGACCTTCTTCAAGGTCACCGAGGTGGCCTTCAATCACCGCAGGAAGAAGATCGGGACGTCGCTCAAGGCCGCGGGCATGGTCCGCCCCGGCGACGACGTCCCCTATCTGGACGAGAGGATCGAGGACCTCCGTCCGGCCGAGATCGGCGAGATCGCCGACGCCGTGTTCTCGCTGTCCCGCTGATCCGGATCGTCCCCCGGTCCGCCCAATGTTGAAATACAACATATTGTATAAACGCCCCCTGAGGCGCAGAACACGAGAATCACGAAAACCCTTGTCAAACGTTACGCATTGTTCTTCCTCGGACTGCTGATACTGTCCCTGGGCGTCGCGGCGATCACGAAGGCCTCCCTGGGGACCTCGCCGATCACCTCCATCCCGTACAGCCTGTCGCTGATCTTCACCGACCTCACGCTGGGCAACTTCACCATCCTCTACAGCTTCCTGCTCGTGGGCATCCAGGCCGCGATCCTCCGCCGCAAGGCCAACAAATTCAACCTGGCCATGCAGCTCGTCGTGTCCGTGTTCTTCGGGTACTTCGTGGACCTCGGCATGTGGGTGTTCGACAGCCTGGACCCGGTCGAGTACTGGGCGAGGATCGCCTGCGTCATCCTCGGATGCTGCGGACTGGCCTTCGGGGTCTACATGCAGATCATCGCCGACCTGGTCATCATCCCCGGCGACGGTCTCGCCTACACGCTCACCATGAAGCTCCGCAAGCCCTACAACCGCGTCCGCGTCACCCAGGATGTGACCATGATCGTGATCGCCGCCATCATCGGATACGTGGGCCTCGGGACCCTCGGAGGGGTCCGCGAGGGGACGATCATCAGCGCCCTCCTCGTGGGGAACATCGCGAGCCTGTACGTCAGGAAGCTGGGCTGGCTGACCGACAGGTTGCTCCCCGGAAGGCACGACGAGATCATGAGGACCCGCAACAGGTCGAGGGACAGAGGATCCCCTGAGACGGAGGGACAGTGAAGTGCCAGCGATCCAGTACAATGAATGCTTCGAGCTGGCCAGGGAGATCAGGAAGGTCGGTGGCAGACTGTCCCGGGAGAGGGACCGGGACCTCAAGGGCCTGGGCCTGACCTCCAACCAGTCGACCACCCTGCTCTACCTGCAGTCCCACCCCGGGTGCCAGATCACCGACCTCAGGGACCGTCTGGAGATCACCCACCAGGCGGCCAGGACGCTGGTGGAGCGCCTCAAGGCCAAGGGGCTGGTCGACGTGGTGACCTCCGACACGGACGGCAGGGCCAGGAGCATAAACCTCAGCGAGGACGGCATGAGGCTGTGCGCGGAGATCAGGAAGGTGGGTGCGGACACCGCGTCGCACTCGCTTAGCAGCCTCACCCCGGAGGAGAGGTCCCAGCTGATGGCCCTCCTCAGGAAGGTCTCCGAGAACCTGTGACCACAACGTGCGGATGCGCTCCTCGGACCCGGCGGGACCGTGGGATACCCTTAATGCCAGGACCGCATATCCACAGTCGATTACATGCAGATTGGCATAGTAGGGAAGCCGAACGTCGGCAAGTCCACCTTCTTCGGCGCCGCCACCATGGCGCCAGTGGAGATCGCCAACTATCCGTTCACGACGATCGAGCCCAACAAGGGGGTGGCATACGTGCGCACGCCCTGCCCCTGCAGGGAGCTGGGCGTCACGTGCACGCCCCACAACTCGCTCTGCATAGACGGCACCAGGATGGTGCCGGTGGAGCTCCTGGACGTGGCCGGCCTGGTGCCGGACGCCTGGGAGGGGAAGGGCCTGGGCAACAAGTTCCTGGACGACCTCAGGCAGGCGGACGCCCTGATCAACGTGGTGGACGTCAGCGGCTCCACCGACATCGAGGGCAACCCCGTGGACCCGGGGACCCACGACCCCGCCGAGGACATCCTGTTCCTCAGAAGGGAGATCGAGTGCTGGATGAGGGAGATCATCAAGAACGGCTTCTCCAAGATAGCCAGGCAGGCGAAGATGCAGGGCAGCAAGCCCGAGGCCATCCTGGCCGAGAGGCTCCAGGGGCTGAAGGTCACCGAGGCCCAGATCAAGGAGGCCCTCAGGGAGGTGCCCCTGCCCGACGACCCCACCAAATGGGACGACGACCTCCTGCTGAGGCTGTGCGGCGAGATCAGGAAGCATTCCAAGCCCATGATCGCGGCCATGAACAAGGCGGACATCGCCCCCGCCGGCAACATCGACAGGGTCAGGGGGATCAACGACATGTGCGTCGCCACCATGGCCGAGACCGAGCTCGCGCTGAAGAAGGCCGCGGCCGGGGGCCTGGTGGACTACACCCCCGGGGACCCCTCGTTCAGGATCAGGGAGGGCGCCAGCGTAAGCGACGGGCAGAGGAGGGCCCTGGAGTACATGGCCGAGAAGATGGCCGCCAACGGCGGCACCGGCGTCCAGACCTGCATCGAGGACGCCACATTCAAGATGCTGGACCTGATCGCCGTGTACCCCGTGGAGGACGAGAACAAGTACACCGACCACTTCGGCAGGGTCCTCCCGGACGCGTTCCTCGTGCCCCGGGGATCCACCGCCAAGGACCTGGCCTACAGGATCCACACCGAGCTGGGCGACAAGTTCATCAGGGCGGTCAACGCCAGGACCAAGCGCACCGTGGGGGCCGACTACGAGCTCCAGGACGGCGACGTCATCAGGATCGTCGCCAACAAGTGATCACATGGGCACCTGGGACGTCAGACTGATCAGCGCCTCCTACGTCATGGAGGGGGACGAGCCCGTGGTGGAGCTGTACGGCAAGACCCGGGGCAAGGAGTCCGTCACCGTCCTGGTCCGCGGGTTCAGGCCGTACCTCTACGCGGTGAGGCCCACCGAGGCCCTGGAGAGGCAGCTGGCCGAGGACGGGGAGGTGGTCTCCGCCGAGAGGGACACCCTCCTCTACAGGGGGGCGGACACCGAGGTGCTGAAGGTGACCATCAGGAGCCCCTGGAAGGTCTCCGAGTACCGCAACAGGTTCAGGAGGATGGGGCACGACGTCCTGGCCTCCGACATACCCCTGAACCACCGCTACTTCTACGACACCGACATGGGCGCCTGCATCCGCGTCACCGGGGATGCGGTGGACGGGAGGGGAGACACCGACCTGACCGTGGAGATGTCCTCCTTCGAGAACATCGACCCCTTCGACCCCGGGCTGAGGTTCCTGTCCTTCGACATGGAGAACAGCATCGAGCACGAGTTCATCTACTGCATCTGCGCGGTGGTCTGGGAGGACGGGGAGATCCGGAGATGCGAGCACATACTCGGGAAGGAGACGGACATAATCTCCCGGTTCGGGGACCTCATCCGCCAGGTGGACCCCGACGTGATCACCGGCTACAACATCGACAACTACGACATCAGGAAGATCCAGGAGAGGGCCAAGGCCAACAGGATGAAGGACGCCATGCCCTGGGGACGCGACGGCGGACAGCCCAGGGTGGTCAGCGAGAGGTTCTGGAGGGTCAAGGGCAGGCTCATCTGCGACGCCTGGTGGGCGGTGCGGAAGGAGCTCCGCCCCAAGCAGGAGACCCTCAACGCGGTGTCCCTGCAGCTGCTGGGCGAGAGCAAGATGGACGTGGACCCCAAGCACATGGACGACGAGTGGGCGGACAACAGGGACAGGGTCCTTGAGTACTGCACCAAGGACGCCGAGCTGGCACTCCGCATCCTGCTGGAGGTGGGGACCCTGAGGAAGGGCATGGACCTGGCCGCCGTGTCCAAGCTGACGGTGGAGGACGTGCTCACATCGGGATCGTCGCAGCTGGCGGATTCGCTGCTGATCCGCGCCGCCGACCGCGGGAAGATCGCCGTGCCCAACATGGGCAGGGCGGGGGCGTCGGAGCAGATCGAGGGGGGATACGTGCACGACATCGCCCCGGGGCTCTACCACTGGGTGTGCGTCCTCGACTTCAAGTCCATGTACCCGTCGCTGATCATCGCCAAGAACATCTGCTTCACCACGCTGTCGCCGGACGGGGAGATCGAGGCGCCCTCGGGCACCAGATTCATGTCCAAGGACAGGCGGGTCGGGCTCCTGCCCACCATCCTGTCGAACCTGATGGACCAGAGGGACGGCATCAAGCGGAGGATGAAGCAGACCTCCGACCCCCACGAGCACCAGTACCTCGACGGTCTGCAGGCCGCGGTGAAGGTGCTGATGAACACGTTCTACGGGGTGTTCGCCTCGTCGTTCTACAGGTTCACCGACAAGAGCATCGGCGCCGCGATCACGTCCTTCGCCAGGGCCAACGTGAAGGGGATCATAGACGAGGTGGAGTCCGAGGGCATACACGCCATCTACTCCGACACGGACTCCGTGTTCCTGCAGTCCCCGGTGCACGACCTGGAGGGCTCGGTGGAGTTCGGCACCCGCATGGCCGACAAGTACTCCCGCGAGGGCGGGACGCTGGAGTTCGAGAAGATACTCGAGCCCATGTTCACCCACGGCATGAAGAAGAGGTATGTGGGGAGGGTCGTCTGGCCGGAGGCCACCGACGAGCTGCTCGTCAGGGGATACGAGATCCGCCGCTCCGACTCCTTCGACCTCCAGAGCAACCTGCTCACCGAGCTGTTCGACAGGATCCTGGACGAGAGCAACGACGAGGCCCTGGCACTGGTGAGGTCCACCGTACAGAGGGTGCTGTCCGGGAACGTGGACCCCTCCGAGCTCGTCATATCCCGCACCTGCAAGGGGCTGGACGCCTACGAGAACCCCGAGAGGATGGCCAACGTGCAGGCGGCGAAGAAGCTCATCGAACTGGGCTACGACTTCATCCCCGGCATGAAGGTGTCCTGGATCGTCACCGACGGGGGCTCGACGCCGCAGAGGGTGGAGCCCTACGTCAGCGGCGCCCCGTTCACGGCGAAGCCCGACTACAGGTACTACGCCGAGCGGCTGGCCCAGACCGCCTCCAGGATAACCGAGGTGCTGGGATGGTCGGAGAAGGACCTGATGATGGGCAGCCAGCAGGCCACCCTGTTCAGCGGCGCGTTCAAGGAGAGGGAGGACGCGGGAAGGGACCGCCCCTCCGGGGACGGCGTCCCGCCCAAGCCCAAGGCGAAGGTCAGGAGCCTGGACGACTTCTTCCGATGACGGTCTCAGGACTCCAGATACCTCTCGCCCCACTGGCGCATCGCGTCGATCACGGGGCGCATGGACTCCCCCAGGTCGCTGAGGCTGTAGGTCACCGGAGGGTTGGGGCCGTCGCCCACCTCCTTGACCACCAGGCCGTCGGCCTCCATGCTGCGCAGGGACTCGGTCAGGGCCTTGGAGCTGACCCCCGGGATCGTCCTCTTGAGCTCGGAGAAGCGGTTGGGACCGTTCAGCAGGTTCCTGAGGATGAACACCTTCCACTTGCTGTCTATCAGACCCAGCATCGTGGCCACGGGACACACCGGCGACTCCTGGTCGTTCTGCATCAAAACACCGACCCATGGATGGCCTCTGGTGATAAAAGGTTCTTGGGGATCGAGGGCGGATCGAACCGGCGGGATGACGGCATCGGGGAGCGACCTCGCTCGTCCGGCGGATGGTAGAGCACCATCGAGAAGAACGACTGCTCGTCGTTGCCGCCCCTGCCGGAGATGCCGTGCTCCATCAGGAACGACGTCAGGTCGATGCCGTAGGCCTCGATGGAGAACATGCGCTCCGTCGGGAACCTGCAGGGCGCGTCCGGACAGGAGCACCTCTCGCAGTAGGAGCAGCTCCCCGCCCCCAGCATCAGGAACCTCTGACCCTCCTCCCTGATCCTGTCGCGGACCCTGAACGAGTACCTGGCGTGGGCCAGACCGGCCTCCCTCATCCCCTCCAGGTCGAACGGCCCGTCCCTCTCGAACGTGGTCCTGACCAGTATCATGCGCGGGTACCCGGACAGTATGATCCGGCACGTCTGGCACGGCGGCACGTGCGGCGGGCAGGACCAGCTGCGTCCGTACCTCCCGCAGTAGTTCATCTCGCAACTGTGGCGGACCTCGTCCGTTATGCTCATGGGCGACTCGGTCAGATCGAAGACTCCCACGAACGTCACGTTCGGGTCCTCCACCGAGCGCACCGCATCCTCGACGACATCGACCATCCGTCCTCCTCCTGAGCGGGTCGTAGGCCGCGAACGCCAGGACCAGCACGATCCCCACGGCCGCGGTGGCCCATAGGTTGAACAGTATGTGCTCACCCGATAAGACGTCCCCCACGACCCTCCATCCCATCGAGAGGAAGTCCCCGAAGTACATCCCCGAGGTCACCAGGGCGGTGGCGAACGCCATGACGGACGGCCTGCTGATGGCGCCGGCCCATTCCACGAAGGCCGGGATGATCATCCCGAACCCCAGCCCGAACACCGCCAGCCCGGCGGTCATGCCGACGGTGTCCGTGAGGACCGCCTGCATGGCGGCCCCGACGGCGGTGAACGCCCAGATCAGCGGGAACACCGCGCGGGTGCTCCTCGACTTCACGCGGGAGTACGCGATCCCGCCGACGCAGCCGGCGAGGGTGAACACGGAGAGCGCCAGCCCGGCGGCGGACGAGCCGCCCGCGCCGCGGGACTCGAAGAGCTCGGACGTGTTCTGCATCACCGAGAACTGGAGCATGCCGTAGACCATGAACAGGATGACGACCACCGCCATCCGCCTGTCCAGGCCCCTGATGCCCGAGCCGCCCTCCGGCCCCGGGACGTCCGGGATCAGGAACGAGAACGCCAGCGCGACGATGAACAGCAGGTAGCCGTAGAACGTGGTCTGCCATCCGATGTCCGCCAGGAACCCGCCCACCGACTGGAGGACGATCCCGCCGACGTTCAGCATGAGGCTGCCGACGGACAGCAGCCTCGCCCTCCTGTCGCCCTCGAAGCAGCCGTTCACCAGTGCGTTGGCCATCGGGATCAGGAACCCGAGTCCCAGGCCCGTGAACGCGCGGCACACGAGTATGAGGTAGAAGTCGTCGATGAACGCCGGCGCCAGCCCGGCGACGAGGCACACGGCGGACCCCAGGATCGCCAGGGTCCTGTAGCCGACCCTCCTCCCCGCGACGGAGCCGAACACCAGCCCCGCCAGCGAGATGAAGAGGGTCGGAAGGGAGTTTATGAGCGCGTACTCGTGGTCAGGGAAGGCCTCCGCGAACTTCGCCATCCCCGGGGTCACTATGCTGAACCCCAGGCTGAAGAAGTACAGCACCATGACGGCCGACAGGCCGGCCCTCCCCATCCCGACCGGATGCGCGCCCATCGGTCCGCCTCAGTCGAACCTCTCGTGGGATATCTTGTCGATGGCCTTCGAGATGGAGTCGTACACGCCGGGGACGATGGACAGGCCCAGGCCCCTGGTCTGGCACGGGATGTAGCTGCGGCACCCGTTCTGCTCGATCCTCTGCCTGACGAAGGCCTCGACGCCCTCGTCGGTGAAGCCGGGCCTGTCGATGATCGCGTTGTCGATCCCGCCCATGAAGATGAAGCGGTCCCCGTACTTGTCGATCAGCTCGGGGATGTTGTTTTCGCTGACGGGGCCCTGCCAGATGTCCGCCCCCATCTCGATCTGGATCGGGACGAGGTTGGCGGCGTAGCTGTCGGAGTGGTGGACGACGACCTTTCCGCCCAGCTCCCTGAAGTGGTCGAAGACCCTCTTGTAGGGCTTGAGGAAGAACTCCCTGTGGGTCTCCGGGTCGAGGAACGAGTTGATGGCGGTCCCCCAGTCGTCGTGGTGGAACAGTATCTCGGCGTGGTACCTGCCCATGGTGGCGTCCAGCGCCCTGCACTCCCAGTCGGCGATCCAGTCGATGAGCTCGTGCATCTCGTCGGGGTGCTCGTAGTACGCGGTGAGGGCCGCGTTCATGCCCATGAGGAAGTGGGTCCTCTCGAACAGCCCGGGGAACATCGGGATGGCTATGGGCCTGCCGGCCTCGCGGGCGGCCTTGGCCTGCTGGTCGGACATGGCCCAGGCCTCCTCCGGCATCTCGGTGGTGGGCTGCTCGCGGACCTGCTCCCTCCACCTGGTGATGTCCTTGATCACCAGGAGGTCGGGGTCCTCGGACGGGTGGGACCCGGCGGATCCAGGCGGGATCAGGTGGGTGACCCCCCATCCGTCGACGTACTGGGGCTGGGGCTCGATGAACTCGTCCTTCAGGTTCCTGGAGTTGGCCATGACGGGGTCGAACAGGACGTCGAAGAAGTACTGGTTCAGGAACGCGTCCGGGACGCCCTGGTCGTGCTTGAGCCACTCCTGCAGGTTCTCCCAGATGGTCATCCTGGGCCTGTCGTACTCGCCCGCGTCCCTGAGGGCCCTGATCGCCGGCGGCATCATGTGGCGGAGGTCCTTCCCGGTGGACTCCTCCCTCCTGACCTCGTTCTCGACGGTCTTCATCTCCTCGAGGGCGGCCTTCCTGGACTCCTCGGACAGCTTGGACATCGGGCATCCGCCGAGCAGGGACTTGGCCCTGTCCGCGGCCGTGGCGGCCTCCCTGGTGTATATGTCCGCGCCGATCTCGTCGCTGAACATCTGGTCCATGGTCGCTCCGCCGACGAAGACGGCGAAGTCCTTCCTGTCGTCCCTGACGTTCAGCCTGGTGACCGTCTCCCTCAGGGCCTCGCGGGTGGGGGTCATGGACGAGGAGCAGGCGATGATCCTGGTGTCGGGGTTCCCGTCGAGGGCGGAGACGAAGGCCTCCGGGGGCACGTCGGCTCCGAGGTCGATGCAGTCCATGCCGGATCCCTGCAGCATGACGGTGACCAGGTTCTTCCCGATGTCGTGGACGTCCCCCATGACGGACCCGATGATGGCCTTGCCCCTGTCGCCGCCCTCGCCGGGGCCCGCGAGCTTGGGATTGAGGACGTCCAGGCCGGCCTGCATGGTCTTGGCGGCCACGAGCATCTGCGGCATGTAGATGGTGTTGTTCCTGAAGCCCTCGCCGATCTCGTTCATGCCGGCGATCATCCCCTCGTCGAGGATCCGCTCGGCGCTGTAGCCCTCGGACAGGGCCTTGTTCACCGCTGGGACGATGTCCTTGTAGCGGTACTTCGTGATGCACTCCTTAACTTCGTTCAGTGTCTGATCCATTCGGTTCACTCCATCGTGTTTCTGTGAGATTGGATGGATGGGATAGTGGTAAACACCGATGTCATGATAACATCGTTATTGCGCAGACGGCATATCGTTCGTAGGTCTGGCATTCATTCATGTGCAATAATGTTAATAACTGTTAATCACATCGCTCGTTATTATGTCGTATAATGTCGTGCAGAAGATACGGGGCAACTACTACCTCTATGAGGTGACCGCCGAGTGGGACCCCGAGACCAAGCGCTCGAAGCAGAAGCGCAGGTACATCGGCAAGTGCGACAAGGACGGCAACCTGGTGTCCGCCGGATCGGTCACGGTCGACTGCAGGGACATGGGCGAGTACTACCTCATGTTCAACATATGCGTCAGATGCGGGCTGTGGGACGCCATGTGCGAGGTGTACGGCGAGGACAGCGCCAAGTTCGTGTTCAGCTACTCGGTCATGAGGGCGCTGCGCAACTGCCCCCCGACCCAGGCCCCCCAGGCGATAAGGTCGTCGGTGCTCCCCCAGTTCTTCGAGCTGCAGCCGGACGCGTCCCCGATGAGCCTGGGCGGGTACATGAACATGCTGACCACGGTGTACCGCCACCGCTACGAGGTGTTCAGGAGGCTTGCCAGGGGCAGGTCGGCCGTCGTGTACGAGATCAACGCCCTCAAGGTCCCCATCAATGTGTACAAGCTGTTCGGGACCAGGAGCCACTTCTCCTTCGACGAGTTCCCGAGGAAGAGCCTGTTCATGGCGCTGAGCACCACATCCGGGCTGCCCTTCTACTTCAGGATGGCGAACTACGCCGGGACGGACCGCAGCACCCTGAAGACCATCGCCGGGGACCTCTCGGACATGGGCCTGGACGACGTGACGTTCTGCCTCATCGACGGGGACTACGACGAGACCGACATCGAGGCCTACCTGGGGACCGACTACAGCACCATCGTCTTCAACAAGTCCGAGTCCCGGCTCACCCGCGACCTGGCCGCGGAGCAAGAGCCGGACCGCTTCGAGAGCGTCGTCCACGACGGGGTGCTCTACCACGTGACCAGGATGGAGCGCGCATTCGGGCTGAACCGCTGCGACGTGTACCTGGTGTTGAACACCATGATCCACGAGGAACGCACGGTGGCGTTCTACTCGAAGCTCCGCCAGTTCGAGAACACCGTGTCCCGCATGAGATGGGACCACTCCATCGAGAACCGCGTCGTCGCCGAGTACGGGTTCGACGACCTGATGAGGTTCTTCCGCCTGGAGAGGGGCGAGGACGGGGGCGTGGTCGTCGTGCGCGACACGGAGGAGATCGCCCACCAGGAGTCGATATTCGGGATGAATGCCGTGGTCTCCAACTCGGCGTACGACATCGACAGCATCATCGGCCTGATCGAGAGGAGCGGACACTACGAGCAGGACTGGACGATCTTCAGGACCGACCTGCAGGGGGGTTCGTCGCTGTTCCCGTCCAACGACATAGCGGTCGCGTCCATGATGGGGGACTTCTTCGGCTCGGTGATGAAGTCGGCCCTCATCCAGGCGGTGGAGGGCTCGGAGCTGGCCGGTCGCATGAACTATCTGGACGCGATCTCCGCGGCCTCGGACATGAAGGCCTTCCTGGTGAACGGGAGGCCCCACGTCAACCCGCCGAACTACGACCAGAAGCTGATGTTCGACGCACTCGGCATCGAGGTGCCCTCCGCGGCCGCGGCGAAGCCCTACGAGAGGAGGCGAGGGCGATGACCACCACCCACATGGAGTCCGAGCTCCCCCTGATGTCCGATGCGGACGAGACGGTCCTGGACGGCGTGACGGACGGGAAGATCGTGGTGGTGATGGATTGAGCGACTACATGGAGATCTCGAGGCGCAGGCGGACCGTCAGGAGGTACGACCGGCGGCCCGTGGACGAGGCGGACCTCGAGAGGATATTGGAGGCGGGGCGCTGGGCCCCCACCGCCGTGAACGCCCAGCCCCAGAGGATCCTGGTGCTGGACAGCCCGGAGAGGCTGGCCGACGTGGAGGGGTTCTGCACCTTCGGGTACGACGCCAAGTACGCCGGCCTTGCGAAGGAGTGCGCCGACGAGGCCGGGGGCAGGAACGTGTACTACTACGGGGCCCCGACCGTTCTCATGGTGTGCTACGACGAGGATGCCTGCTGGCACCATCCCGAGACCGGGGAGTCCAGCGGGCTGGTGGACGCCACCATAGTGGCGGTGAACATGATGATGGAGGCGGTGAGCCTGGGCCTGGGGACCGCCTGGGTCAGCTACTTCGACTTCGACCGCGCCAGGGAGGTCCTGGGGATCCCCGCCGGCTGGAGGCCGGTGTGCCTGCTGCACGTGGGGCACCCCGCGGAGGACGCGGGACATGCCGGGATGTCCGGTGCCAGGAAACCCATCGGCGAGACCTGCTTCCGCAACGGGTGCACGGAGCCGTTCCGCCGACGCCGCGACCGATGCTCCGGGATGATACCTCTTAAATAGATGATGCCCATGGGCAGTCTGTGCGGCGCTTAGCCGCACGAACGGAAATGTGCCGTGAAGGTGAATCCGTAAAGGTGATGCAAATGAGCGAAGAGACTCAGGAGACACGCCCGGTCAACGGGAAGAGCATGTACAGCTACATCGCGGACGCCTGGAACGTCCCCTCGAAATCCTACGTGAAGGCGCTCAACTACGAGCGCAGGATCCAGTGGAGGAAGGAGGAGAACTTCCTGCGCATCGACAAGCCCACCAGGCTCGACAGGGCCAGGGCCCTCGGATACAGGGCCAAGCAGGGCTACGTCATCGTCAGGGCCAGGGTCAGGAAGGGAAGCTTCCAGAAGAGGGCCATCGTCACAGGTAGGAGGGCCAAGAGGAAGGGGATCAACCAGATCACCGTCGGCAAGTCCCTCCAGAGGATGGCCGAGGAGAGGACCGCCAAGAGGTACCCCAACCTGGAGGTCCTGAACTCCTATTGGGTCGGGGCGGACGGACAGCAGGAGTGGTACGAGGTCATCCTCGTGGACCCGGCGCACCCCGTCATCAAGGCCGACCCCAAGATCAACTGGATCTGCGACGACGCTCACAAGAACCGCGTCTACCGCGGAAAGACCTCTGCTGGCCAGAAGGGCCGTGGTATGAGGCACACCGGAAAGGGTGCCGAGAAGGCCAGGCCTTCCGTCAGGGCCAACCAGAGAAGGATCAAGTGAGATTCCTGTCATGAAACCCATTACCGCCCCCTCGGGGGCGGGACATTCTGTCATCCGATCTGAGAATCCATCGACCGCGCACGAGGCGCACCGATGCCAAGGGATCGTATCCCGCCGTCAGAGCCCCGCCCTGATGATGTCCGCCAGGTCCGAGACCTCCCGGTCGGACATCCCCATGGTCGGGAAGTACACCGGGACGTCGTAGGCCGACACGTCGACGGAGTCCAGCTCCTCCAAGGAGGTCCCCAGGACCACGCCCAGCGCCTGCGGGCTGTCGTCACCGGTCCTGAGCAGGGGGTCGTACCTGCGCAGCAGGGAGATCAGCGATCCGTCGCCGCCGGCGACGACCCTGCATCCGCGCTTCATCATGAGCCAGGCGGACACCATCCCCCTCTCGTCCTCGACCCTCGCCAGGACCCTCCCCTGGCTGCCCGCCGGGAGCCCGGCGTGGCACCTCACGTAGTCCCCGAACACGAAGGCCCGGTTCTCGCGGACCTCCACATAGAACGTCACGTCCGGGTCCGTCAGGTCCACCCTCACGCCCTTGTGCTCGTTGGCCAGGAAGATGGCCGCCCCGGCCTCCCTGCCCACGTCCATGCTGGTGTACCCCTGGGACCCCTCCCTGCGGGCGCTGACCGCGAAGGTCTGCCCCTCCGACAGCCTGGGCAGCGAGTACTCGGCGGCCTTGGCGCAGACGTCCTCCATCCTGGAGGATGCGCACTCCTCGGCGACGGAGATGGATCCTATGCCGAACACCCTGCGCAGCGACGCCACCGCCGCATCCGCATCGGAGGACTCCACGTAGAATCTGGCGCCGTTCTTGGTGACCAGCGCCTCCACGCCGTCCTCCATGAGCATCGTCAGCATGTTGTCCTTGAGTATGCTCTCGAACCTCTTGCGGACGGGGGCGCTCTTCAGGCCTATCTCGGAGTATCTTACCAGGAGTACGGACACGCTCCGACGATGGGATGGCCGGTTATAATGATGCCGTCACAGGGACCCCGTGACCACGAACAGGTACAGCAACGAGATCACGGCCAGGGCGTACAGCACCGGGCTGACCTCCCTCCACCTGCGGGACCCGACCATGCAGACGCAGTAGAAGATGACCGCGAACACTATCCCGTCCGTGATGGAGAAGGTCAGCACCATCATCAGCACCGACCCCAGCACCGACACGGTGACGGGCCAGTCGCTCCAGTCCACGCCCTTCAGCTGGGTCATCATGGCGGCGCCCACGATCAGCATGGCCGCCACGGTGCAGCTGTAGTCTATGACGGAGAACACGGGACCGATGAACAGCGCGACGCCGAAGAGGGCCGCCACGGTCAGCGAGGCGAGCCCGGTCCTCGCCCCCGCCTCGATCCCCACGGTGGACTCCGCGAAGGAACCGGCGGGGGTGGCGCCGACGACTCCGCTGATCACCGAGGTCGCCGAATCCGCGATGAGCGCCCTCTCGCACTGGACGTTGCCGTCCTTGTCGATTATCCCCGCCCTCTCGCCGGTGGCCATCAGCGTGCCGGTGCTGTCGAAGAACTGCACGAAGGACAGCGACACGACCACCATCAGGAACTCGACGCTCAGCAGATTCGACGAGATGCCGTCCAGGAAGGCGCCGACCTCCGGCATCTGTGGCATGGACACCAGCGAATCCGGGATCTCGATGACCCCTATCGCCATCCCCAGGACCGCCGTCGCGATCATCCCGATGAATATCGCACCGGTGACCTTCCTGGCGTAGAGGAACAGAGTGAGCACGATGCAGACCATCGCCAGGATGACTCCCGGGTCCGACAGGTCGCCCAGGCTCACCAGTGTGTCGGAGTCCACCACGATTCCGGCGTTCTGGAGGCCGATGAACACGATGAAGCATCCTATCCCTGCGGTTATGCCGCATCTCAGACTGGCGGGGATCTGGTCGATCACCTTCTTCCTCACGCCGCTGGCGGCGATTACGAAGAACACTATGCCCGATATCAGGACGGCCACCAGGGCCTCCTGCCATGTGAAGCCCAATGCCCCCACTATGGTGTATGTGAAGAACGCGTTCACGCCCATCAGCGGTGCCTGCGCCACCGGATACCGGGCATACAGCGCCATCAGCAGCGTACCGATGATGGCCATCACGATGGTGGCCGTGTAGCACGCCGCTTGGTCCATGCCGGCCGCGGCCATCATCGAGGAGTTGACCACGATGATGTAGGCCATGGACAGGAAGACGAGTATGCCGCCCCTGATCTCGGTCTTGACGTTCGATCCCCTCTCGGTGATCTCGAAGAAGCGGTCCAGCGACGCTGCGAAGGCCATCATCCCGTCATCGCACTATGTATTTAAGACGAATGACAACGGATAAGGACGGGTTAGGAGTTAGGGGACTCCATGGATCCCCTGATTCTGATAGGTCTGCTGGTCATGGGCGTCGGGGCCGGCGTCCTCGGAGCCCTGTTCGGGCTCGGCGGCGGAGTTATCTTCGTGCCGCTGCTGATGCTCGTGTTCGGACTGTCGGCCACGGAGTCGGTGGCCATCAGCCTCATCGGGATCATCGCCGGGTCCGTGGGCGCGTCCACTGTGTTCGTGGACAGGGGGCTGTCGAACGTCCGCCTGGGGCTGCTGCTGGAGATAACCACCGCCACAGGGGCGATAATAGGGGCGCTGGTGGCCACCTATATGGAGGACTGGGTCCTGGTGGTCATCTTCGCCGCCATAATGTTCTACAGCGGCATCAGGATGATCCTGAACCCCGAGAAGGTCATCCCGCCCAAGGAGGGCGAGGAGAACGACCTCTGCTTCGAATACAGGGACCAGGCGAACGGTGAGTCCATAAAATACGAGGTGCAGAACGTCGGCGGAGGCATGGCCGTGTGCACCTTCGCCGGGATGGCCTCGTCCATGACCGGGGTCGGGGGAGGGGCGATAAAGGTCCCTCTGATGAACCTCTACATGCACATCCCCATGAAGGCGGCGAGTGCCACCAGCAGCTACATGATCGGGATCACCGCGTTCTCCGGCGCGATAACGTACTTCCTCGCCGGCCAGGTCCTGCTGGAGTACGCCGCCGGCGTGGCCATAGGGGCCTTCCTCGGCTCGGTGGCGGGCACCCATCTGGCCCGGCGCATTAACGCCAGGCACCTGAGGAGGTACTTCTCGGTGGTGCTCTTCGCGATGGCGGTGCTGGTGCTGCTGCAGACAGCGGGGGTGATCTGATGCTCGACCTCAACAGGTCCACCGCGATGATGCTCCGCATCGGGATCTACGTGGGGCTGGCGGTCATAATCGCAGGTCTGGCTATGTCCATGCTTGGCCTGGGCGACACCGTGCTCTACATGGGTATGCTCATCCTGATAATCTCCCCGTTCCTGGGGATCGTGGTGTCCCTGGCCGCCCTAATCCGCGAGGGCGACAGGAAATGGGCCGGTGTGGCGGCCGTGCTCCTGATCATAACCGTCATCGGCGTGATAATATCGCTCTGACGCCGAATGGAAGAACCCGGATCCCCGGCATGCTTCACTTCCACATGCCGGGGATCAAGGGTGAGAACTGTGGGTTGGTTTTCGATGGCTGATAATATGGCCGGTATCGAATCTGGGGATGGCCGGGACTGTGGGGAATAATCTGGTGCAAGGGAAGGGATTTGAACCCTCGAACTCCTACGAGAATAGGCCCTGAACCTATCTCCTTTGGCCAGGCTCGGATACCCTTGCATTGAGCCTGAACCCCAGGATTACCTCCCTGTATATATCGGTTACTGGCCCGACCAGCGATTCCCAGTTCAGGCTTTCATTATCTTCATCCAGCCGCCGGACTCGTATATGGCGAGCTTCCTCTTGGCGAGGATCTTCTCGAACTCCTCCCAAGTGATGACGTCGAGCCTGTCGTTCTTGCCTTTCGTGAACTGGACCCCGTCGGTCCCCTTTACTTTGCCGGGTTTGAGACCCTTGTTCTTCGCAATAGCCTGCGCTTTCTTGATGTCGATGCGTTCCATGACTATGTTAAGCACCCCTGTTTGCGGTGAAAGTAATCGATATGCAATGTATTTAAAGTTGATTTATAAAACGTCGAATATCTGGCTCCGTCCCGACACGTTTACGCCCGCGGAGATACCCAGACGTCCCCCGGCCTCGACCATGGGGACGATCGCGATTCTGGCACTTCCGAAGGGGTCCGAACCGTCACCCATCCTGGCGTCCGACGGACCAAAACCGATATGAACGGAGTTCTGCTAGCGACCCGCATGCCCCAGGAAGACAGGATACTCCTCAGATCGTCATCCACGGAGGACATGAGACCCGACATGGGGATCGTCCTCGGACGCGCCCTCTCCATGGACTACCGCACGGTCGTGGTGGCAAGGGACCTGATGAGGAGCAGTGCCATGATGAAGGAGGCACTGGTCGCAGGACTGCTGTCGGCCGGCGTGGACGTCATGGACCTCGGGGTGACCAGCTGCCCCGCCCTGGGCCTCTCAGCCTCCAAGGGGGACTGCGCGGTGTACGTCACCGAGTACCGCGGGTACGGGATGACCAGCGGCTACCTCCTGATCAATCCCGACGGGAGCCTGTTCCGGAAGGAGCAGATAAGGCATCTGGAGAAGGTGTTCATTGACCCCCCTGAGCCGCCGGAATCCGGGAATCTGGGTCATGTGCTCAGACACCACGGCGCCGAGGAGGAGTACATCAGGAGGATCGGGGAGCTTGTGCCGGACGGGTCGGGATGCTCCGTCGTGCTGGACTGCGGGTGCGGGCCGTGCTCGACGCCCGCGTCCAGGACCCTCAACTCCATGGGCGTCGCGGTCCTGTCCGTGAACGCCCAGGACGATCCCGATTACGTCGTGGACGACATGGACGAGGTGGGGCTGAGCACAACGGCGGTCAGTATGCTGGTGGAGTCCAACCCCGGGTTCATCGGAATCTCCATGAACAAGATCGGGACCATGTTGGCCCTCCTGGACGAGAACGGCGAGACCCTGACCCCGGAGCAGGTGTTCACCATCATCGTCATGTACCTCAGGCCGGCCAGCATCGCCGTGCCCATGGACACGTCGTCGCTGGTGAGGGACGCCCTGGAGGGGAGGCTCGACAGTCTCCTGGAGGGACCCGGTAGGGACGCACCCTCGGAGACGTCCATGATCATGACCGAGATGAGCGTCGGGGCGGTCTGCAGGGAGGTGGCGGCGGGCGCGGAGCTGGGCTACTACGACGGCGGGATAATCTTCGGGAACACCAGCGTCATGCCCGACGGGATCATGGCGGCGGCCGTCATCACCGGGCTCGCCGGGTCGAACAGCCTGAACCACATCGCCAACGGCCTACCCGTCTGTCACCGGGACTCCGCGACCCTGGCCTGCGAGTGCTCCCCTGAAAGCTTCATCCGCGCCCTCGAGGATTCGCTGGAGGACCTGGACGGCGACGTCCTCTCGAAGAGGGACGCCTGGCGGGTGGACCTGGACAGCGGATGGTTCCTGGTCAGGCTGGTCAAGGGGCCCGAGCCCCGTGTGGAGATCACGGGGGAGTCGAGGGACCGCGCGTACCTCATCGGCCTCATGGAGATGGTCGAGGGCATGGTCCGCTCCTGCATGAGGGGCCAATGACCTCGGAGGATGACCTCCAGATCCACCTGCTCGCCCCTGGAGTTGTACGCCCTCCAGCTGGTCCTGTCGTAGGGCTGGCAGGTTATGAAGTGGACCCCGCCCGTGTTGCTGAAGAACTCCCTGTCCTGCTCCGACGGGAGGTTGGAGTACCCGGGATGGGAGTGGGCGGAGCCGGCTATGCTGAAGTCTATGGGCTCCATCCACTGGTTGAGGAAGCTGTGGCTGTCCCCGAACACCGTGCCCGGGAGCATCATCATCTCCGACACCACGCCGTCGATCTGCCTGTGCATGCACAGGAACTCGTCCGGGTACGTGGAGCGGGCGGCCTCGTTGAAGGCGTCGATGAAGTCGATGTCCACGGCGTAGATCTTCCTCATAGCGTGTTCACCAGTTTGTCCCTGACGCGGGAGTAGAAGTCGGTGTTGAAGCGGATGAACCTGGCGGGCCTGTCGGAGAGCATGAACTCCACCTTCGAGCATCCGTCCATGACGTGCTCGCTCTGGCCATCGACGACGATGAGGCACTCCTTGTCCATGACGCTCTCCACCGTGATCTTCGATGTGGCGGGCACCACGAACGGGCGGGAGTTGAACTTGTACGCGGCCATCGGCACCACCATGAGGGCCTTCACCTTCGGGTCCATGTACGGGGCCCCCAGGCTCATGGCGTAGCAGGTGGAGCCGGTGGGGGTGGATATGATCACCCCGTCGGCCCTGAGCTCGGACGCCAGGACGTCGTCCACGTACACCCTGAAGTGGCGGATCTTGGCCACAGACGCCGTGTGGACCACGGCCTCGTTGACGGCATCCGGCAGATACTCCCCGTTGTACCAGCAGTTCAGCCTGAACCTGGTCTCCACGATGTAGTCCTCCGCCAGCAGGCGGTCGACGCCCTCGCGGATGTGGTCGTGGTCGATCTCCGCCAGGAACCCCACGCTCCCACCGTTTATGCCGATGACCTTGGCGTCGGTCTGCTGCAGCGCCCTCAGCAGGGTGCCGTCCCCGCCCACGACGATGACCGTGTCCACGTCCATCTCCGCCAGCGGGGTCCCCGGGACCCCCATGACCTGGGCGATCTCGGTGTCCACATAGTACCTGTTGTCTCCGAGGGCCTCCATGACCTGCCGGGTGTATTCCTCGGCGTGCCCGATCTGGGCGTTGGTGTAGATGCCGTACCTGTGCTCCCTGCGGGAGTCCCTGTGCCTCACGATGAGGTCGTAGACCCTCTTGTCCCCGAAGGCCAGGAGATTGGACCTGTTGCCGATGTCGAAGGGCATGTCCAGCACGTTGCCGTCCAGGTCGTAGACCTCCCCGCCGGCCTCCCTGAGGATGATCGTGCTGGCGGCGATGTCCACGATCCTGGTGGCGCGGGTGTAGTTCTCGGCCTTGATCAGGAAGCCGTCGGCCTCCCCCTCCCCGACGATGGCCATCTCCAGGGACGCGCATCCCAGGGAGCGGGAGGACCTGACCCTCTTGGCCACCCTGAACGCGTCGCGGTGGGCCCCGTTGCCCATGTAGATCATTATGAACAGGTCGTCCAGGTCCGCCCTGCGGACGTGGATCCTGCGACCGTTCTTGTATGCGCCCTTTCCCTTCTCGGCGGTGTACTCGTCGCCGGTGACGGGGTTCCTCAGGAGACCCAGGCGGATGTCCGACAGCGACGACCTGCCCACGGCCAGGGAGATCGTGTAGTACGGGATGCCGGCGATCGCGTTGGTGGTCCCGTCGATGGGGTCCATGACCAGGGTCTCCTCGTACCCGTTGTCCACCAGCCCGACCTCCTCGCTGAGGACGTTCAGCGGGATGCCGTTGAGCTGGATGTGCATGAGGGCGGCGTTCTCGGCGACCTTGTCGATCTGCGAGGTGGGCGTGCCGTCGGCGCCCATGCACACGGTCTCGCCCCTGCATCCGGAGTCCGGGATCCTGGCCACCGCTGCCTGTATGGCGTCGGCGATGCCCGAGAGGGTCTCCATCGTGATCATGTCCACGGGGATGCGTTCCCCAATTAAATACAGGCACCCGGAAAGACGCGGGGGACCGAGTCGTTTCCCGATGCGTCCGCCCATGGGATCGCCGCCCACGCACTGGGAGAGGACCAAATACAGCGTACCGGATTCAGGATGCATGGAAGCCTTGGAGTTCTCCGACGGCAGGGTGTTCTCGGAGAGGGGCAGGATCTACACCGAATCCGCATGTCCCGGCAGAAGGGTCTACGGGGAGAGGCTGGTCCGCTCCGGCGGGATGGAGCTCAGGGAATGGGACCCCCGCAGGAGCAAGCTCGGCGCGTACATAGCCGTCGGCGGCACGTCGTTCCCCTTCCGCAGGAGGACCAACGTCCTCTACCTGGGGGCGTCCAGCGGCACCACCGCATCCCATGTGGCCGACATCTGCTCCGACGGCAGGGTGTTCTGCGTGGAGTTCGCCCAGAGGATGTTCAGGGACCTGGTGAGGACCTGCGAGGACCGGCCCGGCATGATCCCCATACTGGGTGACGCCACCAGACCCACGGGGTACTCGGTGTTCGTGGACTCCGTGGACATAGTGTACCAGGACGTGGCCCAGAAGAGGCAGGCCGACATCGTCTGCGACAACATGGACGCCTTCGAGGCGGAGCAGGGGATGGTCGCAGTCAAGGCCCGGTCCGAGGACGTCACCGCCACCCCGGACGTCATCTTCAGGGAGGCCGAGGACCGCATCCGCGAGAGGGGCTTCAGGATCCTGGACTCCCGCTCGCTGGAGCCCTACGAGAAGGCCCACAGGATGATCGTGTTCAGGAGGGCCCGATGCCGAGGACCGCCTACGCAGTGGCCTTCGACGGCGACCGCTTCCTGATGGTCTGGCACATGGGTCGCGAGGGCTGGGAGATGCCCGGCGGGCACGTGGAGGACGGGGAGACCCCGGAGGAGGCCTGCGTCCGGGAGTTCGCGGAGGAGGCGGGCTACCGCATTCGGATCGTGGGGACCAGGGACATCGGCCAATGCGACGTCTGCGCGGCGGTGCTCGGGGAGCGGGTGCCCGGCCGGTGCGAGATGAGGTCGGAGCTCTTCTCGGAGCTGCCGGAGGAACTATCCTTCGACCGCCGGGAGTACGAGGACACCGTCCCCTGGGCCAGGGAGGCGGTCAGACGCCATGCGGAGGGGACCTCCCGGTCCCCGCGATGGCCCCTATAAGAGCGCGCAGAGACACGTTTTAAATAGTGCTTCTCCATCGCAAGCATCAGCCTCGCCGCCTAGGATATGATTCGGAGGATCAGACTATGGCAAGAATGCACACAAGAAGGAAGGGCAAATCCTGCTCCAAACGCCCCATGATTTCCGAGAATCCCGCATGGGTTCCTCTCAACGCCACCGAGATAGAGGACATCATCGTGAGACTCGCGAAGGACGGAATGATCTCCGCCAGGATCGGGCTCGTGCTCAGGGACCAGTACGGCGTCCCCAACGTCAAGCTCGCCACCGGCAAGACCATCACCCAGATCATGGAGGAGAAGGGAGTCGCAGGATCCCTCCCCGAGGACCTGGCCAACCTCATGAGGCGCGCCATCGACCTGAACGTCCACCTCAGGGACAACAGGGGAGACGTCTCCAACAAGAGGGGCCTCAACATGATCGAGGCGAAGATCAGGAGGCTCGAGCGCTACTACAAGAGGAACGGCGTCCTTCCCGCAGACTGGAAGTACAGTCTCAGCAACGCGGAGCTCATGCTCAAGTGAGTCCCATGGAGGACAGGGTACCTTCAAAACTCCTTTCCACCCTTTCTCATGCCGCGGAGATCGTCCGCGGACATGGGTTCATCCAAGTATTCTCACACTACGATGCGGACGGCGTGTCCTCCGCGGCCATCCTCGCCAAGACCCTCATGAGGGCCGGCAAGGAGTTCCGCGTGACCCTGTTCACCACCCTGAACGACTACAACATGGACGTCATCCGCAACACCAAAGCGGACTGCATCATCCTCTCCGACCTCGGCGCGTCCTACATCGACCAGCTGGACGCCATGGACCGGGACGTGGTGGTCCTGGACCACCACACCGTGATCTCCGATGCCGAGAGGGTATGCTACGCCAACCCCCACCTGTACGGCATCGACGGGATGACCTCGGGATGCGGCGCCACCATGTGCCTCCTGTTCGCCGTGGCCATGGACGAGCGCAACTGGGACCTGGTGCAGATCGCCTTCGCCGGGATCGCCGGCGACAGGCAGCACATCAACGGCCTCTCCGGGCTGAACGTCCACCTCCTGGAGGAGGGCAGCAGGCGCGGGTACATCGAGAGGATCCCCGGCTCGCTCATCCCCGCCGGCGACCTGATGACCGAGCTCTTCCTCTGCACCGACCCCTACATACGCGGGGTCAGCGGGAACGTGGACGGCGTCGCCAGGCTGATGTCCGACGCGGGCGTCGAGAACGGCAAATCGTTCATGGACCTGGACGACGAGCAGCGCCGGAGGCTGTCTTCGCTCATAGCCGTGAGGCTCACCCAGCAGGGGATGCTGCTCTCCTCCATGGAGGAGGTCGCCCGGGACAGGTACCTCCTCAAGGGGATGAACATGGACGCCGAGTACCTCTCCGGGATCCTGAACAACTGCGGCCGCTCCGGCATCGGCGGGGTGGGCATCGCGGCAGGCATGGGGGACGAGAGGTGCATCAACGAGGGTGCCGAGCAGAGCAGGGCCTCCGCGAAGCTCGTCGTGGAGAGCATGGTCGACCTCGACGGGAGGGGGCTCAACCAGATGGAACACATCCAGTGGTTCGACTCCACCGACTCCGGGTTCACCGGCATGCTGTGCGGCATCGCCATGCAGTCGATCGGGGACCATGAGAAGCCGACCATCGGTATGAACAAGTCCAGCGACCCCGTCAACCTCTCATCCAGGGGGATGTTCTGCCAGCTGGAGAGGGGCATCGACCTGGCCAAGGCCATGCGCGAGGCCTGCGCATCGGTGGGCGGCCAGGGAGGCGGCCACAGGATCGCGGCCGGAGGGTCCGTGCCCCTGGACAGGGTGGACGAGTTCCTGGCCAACCTCGACAGGATCGTGGGCGAGCAGAAGATCGGCTCCGCCAGGTGACGTCGACCTCGTCGGTCCGGAACCTCTGCCTGACGGTGGTCTCCGAGATGTCCATGCGGACGCCGGAGTTGTGCATCTCCGCCCCCAGCCAGGCTATCATCGCGCCGTTGTCCATGCAGTACCTGCGGTCCGGCACGTACATCTCCGCACCGCGGGCGTGGGCCATGTCGGCCACCATGTCCCTCAGGCGGTTGTTCTGGGCGACGCCCCCTCCGAGGAGGACCTCGTCCTTCCCGATGTGCGCCATGGCCCTCTCCGTGACCTCCGTGAGCATCGCGAACGCGGTCTCCTGGACCGAGAGCGCTATGTCCTCCAGCGGCACGCCCTTCCTGTGGAGCGCCACGGCCGCGGTCATCAGCCCCGAGAACGCCACGTCCATGCCCTTCACCGAGTACGGGAGCTCATAGTACCTGTCGCCCTCCTTCGCCAGCCTCTCGAACACCGGTCCGGCGTAGAACCCCATGCCCAGCTCCCTCCCGAGCTTGTCCAGCATGTTCCCGACGCCGATGTCCTGGGTCTCGCCGAAGATCCTGTAGCGGCCCTCCGCGAATGCGATCACCTGGGTGTTCCCGCCGGAGGCGTACAGCAGAGCCGGGTCCCCGCAGCCGCACTGGGCCCTCCCGATCTCCACGTGGGCGACGCAGTGGTTCACGCCCACTATGGGCACCCCCAGCGAGCACGACAGCGCCCTGGCGGCGGTGGCGGCCACCCTGAGGCAGGGCCCCAGGCCCGGCCCCATGGAGAAGGATATCAGGCCGATGTCGTGGATGTCGACCCCCGCCCTGTCGAGGGCGCCCCTCACGACGGCGGTGACCACCTCCGAATGGTGATTGGCCGCCTCCCTGGGATGGAGGCCCCCGTCCTTGGGACGGAACATGTCCAGCTCGTTGGCGAGGACGTTGCAGTCATCGTCCACGATCCCGACTCCCAGCGTGTGGGCGGTACCCTCGATACCCAGCGTGAGCATGCTGGTCCCATGGTCCAGGCCCTATAAGAAGAGTCTGAGCGGTCCGCACCGAACACCGTGCATGAAGCGATCCCCTGTGAAAGCATCGATTGCAGGCGATGTGTCCTCGGACCCGGCGATACGTCTCGATACCTGGCCAGCAAGTGTTCGTATGGCGGATGTGGGCTGTGAGAAGCCGTGACTGTGCCAAAAGATATATGAATAGGAATAATATCATGCGCCATGCTGGGCTCGTGGTCTAGGGGTTATGACGTCGCCTTGACATGGCGGAGGTCGCCGGTTCAAATCCGGCCGGGCCCACCAGCGCTTCTACATCTGTTCGACTGCGACAGCGACCGATCCCTACATGTCACTCCGGAGCTGAAACCGTGACCGATATCGAGATCCTCGATTTCATCAACGAGCACGTGTGGTACATCGCCTTCGTGCTCCTTGTGGGCCTCGGCTTATCGTTCATGATACTGCTGAAAGGGGCCCCCGTCCTCAAGATCCGCAGGACCTCCGAACTGTCGCTGTCCGGGGTCAAGGAAGGGACCCACAGACGCACCGTGTCATCGTTCGAATCGTTCTGCATAGGGCTGGGGGCCCATGTGGGCGTGGGGAACATCGCCGGTGTGGCCAGCGCCATCGTGGTCGGCGGTCCCGGGGCCGTGTTCTGGATGTGGGTCTTCGCCATAATCGGATCCGCCAGCAGCTACATGGAATCCACCCTCGCCCAGATCTTCAAGGAGAAGAAGTCCGACGGACAGTACCACAGCGGTCCGGCCTACTACGCCCTCAAGGGAGTCGGGAGCCGTCCACTGGCCGTTCTGCTCGCACTGCTGACGGTCGTAACCTTCGGAATCGGATTCGTCGGCGTTCAGGCCACCAATTCCGCAGGAGCCCTGGCCGAGGCCTTCGGCTTCGCCGACAACAAGGAGATCTTCGGCGCCGTCATCGCCATCGCCGCCGCGATCATCATCTTCGGCGGAGTCAAGAGGATCGCCAGGTTCTCCACCAAGGTCGTCCCCGTGATGGCCCTGCTCTGGTTCGTCTTCTGCATCATCGTCATCGGCACCAACATCGACGGCGTCGTCCTCGCGATCCAGATGATCTTCGAGAACGCCTTCGGCGTCCAGGCCCTCGGAGGAGGGGCACTGGGAGCCGTCATGATGGCCGGTCTCAAGCGCGGGGTGTTCTCCAACGAAGCCGGTCTGGGTTCCATAGCCAACATCGCCGGTACCGCGGACGTCGCGCACCCCATCAAACAGGGCATGATCCAATCCTTCGGTACGCTTGTCGACACCCTCGTCGTCTGCTCCTTCACAGCATTCGTCATACTGAGCGCAGGCACCTACGACACGATCATCGATGTGTTCAACGGCGGTGTGACCGATGTCGGGAACGCCAGCCTGGTCCAGAACATCTCCTCGAGCACCTTCATGGGTGAATGGGGCAGCGTGATAGTCTCCCTGTTCCTGCTGGTGTTCGCCTTCACCAGCCTGATAGGGTACTACATCATGAGCGAATCCAACATCAGGTTCATATCGGACAGGAAGATAGTCGTCTTCGCGGTCCGCGTCCTGATCATCGCGGTGGCGTTCATGGCCTGCATCCTATCCACCGGACAGATGGAGACCATATGCGACACGTTCATGGCCGCCATGGGCATAGTCAACATGATAGTGATGCTGTACCTCTGCAGATTCGTCCTGCGGGCCAAGAAGGACTATGAGGAACAGATAAAGGCGGGAGTGGAGGAACCTGTGTTCCACCGCGAGGTCGTGGCCGACCTCTGCAACGAGAAGACCAAGATCACCGAGTGGGAGTGACCCGTCCGGGAGCCGTCCCGGAATCGGACCGAGCGGGGGACCATCCCCCTCCCCTTCCTGAATCAGAGCATCAACGCGATGTTCTCCGAGATCACCGCGTCGTCATGGGCCTTG
>CAYZSQ010000001.1:29413-45099 GCA_964479785.1 uncultured Methanomassiliicoccales archaeon | reverse complement strand
CCCCGCGATGCGGACCTCCGCCTCCCCGGGCGGCTTCAGGACGATCCCGAAGGGGGACTCGTCCGAGAGCAGCACAGGCTCCAGGGGATGCGTGGGCATGTCCTCCACCCTGTAGATCGGGGACCATTGACCGTTACCTAATTTGTGTAGCACTACATGAGGTGAATTATACTTCATCTAACAAATATTGGTATCAATCTATAATAATGACAATCTATATAATATAGACCTATCTTCTACAAAGACACGCCACTGGTTACAGCTTCGACCAGGTATCTGGGGTGATACGGATTCCCTAAATACCGAGTTTCCGATTATGAGACGGTGAACTGAATGGTGAACATTCCAGACAAGGTACTCGAGAAGATGAATGCCCAGGGCACCGTGAAGGTCCTCGTCACCGCCGATGCCTCGGGGCAGCCCCATGCCATCGTGGCCGGCACCATCATGTCTCCGGCCGCCGACAAGATGGTCATCGGGGAGGTCCTTATGAAGAGGTCCAGGGCCAACCTGGAGGCCAACCCCAAGGCGTCCTTCATGATCGTAGGGGGACCGGAATCCTACGAGATCGACGTCGCCAACCCCGTCCGCATCGCCGATGGCCCCGCCCTCGACGAGATGAACAAGGTCCTGGAGGCCATGCACCTGAAGGCCGCCGCCCTTTGGATGTTCGACGTCGTCGCCGTCTACGACCAGGGCGCCGGACCCAACGCGGGCCAGAAGATCGCCTGACACAGGGGGTCCCCCGGGGGCCTCCGATCCAAACACCTTCTCCCCTTTTATCCAGATAACGCATCCGGGCGGTCATGGATGCAACCGAGATTGCCACATGGGTCGGGGACCATCTCCCCGAGACCCTCCTCCTGATAGGGGGGCTCATCGCAATCCTCATCGTGGTGACCTATGTGAGGGACAAGGACTCCCTCAAGTACAAGGCCATGGTGGCGCTGGGGCTGGTCTTCGGCGTGATCATGGCCATCGAGGCCGTCGGGAGCTACGGCGACTGGAGCACGGTCACGTCCGTCATCGTCCTGGTGGCGGCCTTCGCCCTGGTGATACGTCCGTTCAGGGACGTCCACTTCGCCGTCATCATCGCGCTGCTGGCCATGGCCATCGTCTATCTGGCCCTGGGCGGACTGGACGGATACACGCTGCTCGGGACCATAGACATGTCGTTCCTGGCCCAGGGCTGGCCCAGGATCATACTGGCGTTCATCTGCGGGGCCGTGGTGTACATGATGCTGAACTTCGCCGAGGCCGTGGTCAAGCTGTTCGGGAAGATCCTGAACTGGTGGCCCCTCCTGCTCGTCCTGGGGATCGCATGCGTGGTGGAGGCGGCGTTCATGCTGATGGGGTACGGCTCCATCGTGGACTACATAGATTCCAGCGCACTCGAGGTCTAAGATAGGTTTAAATCGGATGAGTAAATGGAGGGTGAGAGTGGGCTCGTGGCTTAGCCAGGATATAGCGCTGGCCTTCTAAGCCAGACGCCCCGGGTTCGAATCCCGGCGGGCCCGCCAAGGATGCAAGCCTCAGGCTAACATTCAAGGAAGGAACCATCATGAAGAGAAGCTCGCGCGCCTGGAAGAAACGCGGCAACCAGCGTTGGAAATGGCGCAAGAAGAAAATGAGAAGAAGAAAGAGAGCAGCAAAGATGCGCAAGAAGTGATCGCGCCTCGCTATCACACTCACCCGGGGGTATAGGCTAACCTGGCAGACTGGCGGGCTCCAGTTATTGAGAGTGATTGAAAATGGGTTTGCTGACAGTTGGTGATGACTAACTGGAGCGATGACTCATTGATTCCGCGTGGGGTAGCTCCCCACGTAGTGGAAACCCGCTGACGGGGGTTCAAATCCCTCTGCCCCCACCTTGCGCTTCCTTGCGAGCTCTGGCTCTGGGCACTTCGGTGCCACAATTCCTTTTCCCTCGTTCTGTTGTCCGCATCGGCTCATGTTCCGTCCGCATCCCCGGTGTCATCATGGGTGTCCCGAGACATCCAACGGACGGTGTCGGAATCGTCAACCGGGTTCTGTCCCCCATCTCCGTCGATATCACGGGAGTGCTGGGGATCGGACCCTTCACCAGGTGCCACGATGACGGGTCAGGACGCATCCTCCCCGTTCCGCCCCCGGCGTCCGGGGGTCCTTTGAGAGAATGGAAGGGGAGAGGGGCGCCAGTCGGCGCCGTCCCCTCAGTTCTTGAAGCTGTGGATCGGGGCGGGGATCCTTCCGCCGCGGTCGACGAAGTCCGCGCAGCCGTGCATGTTGACGGGCATGATGCAGGCGTCGCCCAGGAGCCCCCCGAAGCGGGCCCTGTCCCCCACGTCCTTGCCGATGACGGGGATGATCCTGACCGCTGTGGTCTTCTGGTTCACCATCCCGATGGCCATCTCGTCGGCGATTATCCCGGCGATGGTGGTGGCGGGCACGTGCCCGGGGATGGCGATCATGTCTAGGCCCACCGAGCACACGCAGGTCATGGCCTCCAGTTTCTCCAGGGTGAGGGCTCCGATCTCGGCGGCCTCGGCCATGGACCTGTCCTCCGTCACCGGGATGAACGCCCCGCTGAGCCCCCCGACGTAGGACGACGCCATGACCCCGCCCTTCTTCACCTGGTCGTTGAGGATGGCCAGGGCGGCGGTGGTGCCAGGGGCGCCGGCGTACTCCATGCCCATCTCGCGGATGATGTCGGCGATGGAGTCCCCGACGGCGGGTGTCGGTGCCAGTGACAGGTCCACGATGCCGAAGGGCACCCCCAGCCTCCTGGAGGCCTCCTTGGCGAACAGCTGCCCGACCCTTGTGACCTTGAACGCGGTCTTCTTGATGGTCTCGCACAGCACCTCGAAGCTCTCGCCGCGGACCTTGGACAGGGCGTGCTTGACCACGCCGGGCCCGCTGACGCCCACGTTGATGACGCAGTCCGCCTCGGTGACGCCGTGGAATGCGCCCGCCATGAACGGGTTGTCGTCCGGCGGGTTGCAGAACACCACCAGCTTGGCGCATCCGATGGAGTCGGCGTCCCTGGTGGCCTCGGCGGTCCTCATGACTATGTCGCCCATCAGTCTGACGGCGTCCATGTTGATCCCGGTCTTCGTGGACCCGAGGCTGATGGAGGAGCACACCCTCTCGGTGCAGGCCAGCGCCTGGGGGATGGACTCGATGAGGAACCTGTCCGCCCTGGTCATGCCCTTCTGGACGAGGGCGGAGTAGCCCCCGATGAAGTTGACCCCCACCTCCCTGGCGGCGCTGTCCAGGGTCTGCGCTATCCTGACGAAGTCCTCGGGGCCCTTGCAGGCGGCCCCTCCGACGATCGCGATGGGTGTGACGGAGACCCTCTTGTTGATCACGGGGACCCCGTACTCCAGGCCGATCTCGTCCCCGACCCTGACCAGGTCCCTGGCCAGCGTGGTGATCCTGTCGTGGATCTTCCCGCAGAGCCTGTCGAGGTCCGGATCGATGCAGTCCAGCAGGCTGATGCCCATGGTGATCGTCCTGACGTCGAGGTTCTCGTGGGAGACCATCTCGTAGGTCTCGAACACCTCTCTGAGCTCGACCATGTGATCAGATCCTGTGCATCATGTCGAAGATCTCCTCGTGCTGCGCCTTGATGGTGCAGCCCACCCTCCTGCCGACCTCGTCGAGTCCCTCGCTGAGGGCGTCGAAGCTGCCGGTGTAGCCGTCGATGTCCACGATGAGGATCATGTTGATGTACTCCTGGATGGTGGTCTGCTTGATGTCGAGGATGTTGATGTTGTTCTCGGCGAAGAAGTTGCAGACGGCCGCGATGATGCCGACGTGGTCCTTCCCCACCAGTGTGACTATGGTTCTGTTCATTGGTTCACCTTGTTGTTCTGATCCTGCTTCATGAGGGCGTACTCCAGGGAGTCCATCAGGGCGATGAGGCTGGCCTCTATCACGTTCTCCGACACGCCGACGGTGGTCCAGCTGGACTCCCCGTCGGTGGTCCTTATCAGCACGCGGACGCTGGCGGCGGTGGCGGACTTCTCGTCCAGCACGCGGACCTTGTAGTCGGTGAGCCAGACGTTCTGCAGCGACGGGTAGAACTTCGCCAGGGCCTTCCTGAGCGCGTTGTCCAGGGCGTTGACGGGACCGTTGCCGTCGGCGGCGGTCTGCTCCGTCACCCCATCTGCGTTGGTCACCTTCACGCTGGCCTCGGAGTCCATCTCCAGCCCGGCCCTCTCATCGATGAAGATCCTGAATCCCGAGACCTGGAACCTCTTCTCCAGGTCGCCCCTGAGCCTCTTCACCAGCAGCTCGAAGCTGGCGTCGGCCCCCTCGAACTGGTATCCCTTGGACTCCATGTCCTTGATCATGCTCGTGATCTCGGAGCTGTCGTCGGCGATCTCCAGGCCCAGCTCCCTCAGCTTCTCGGTGATGCTGGACCTGCCGGCCATGTCCGACACCAGCACCCTCCTGGAGTTGCCCACCAGCCCCGGCTCCACGTGCTCGTAGGTCCTGGGGTCCCTGACCAGGGCGGACACGTGCATCCCGCCCTTGTGGGCGAAGGCCCGGTCGCCCACGTAGGGCATCCCCATGGACGGGGGCATGTTCACGATCTCCCCCACGGCCTTCGAGAGGGACGCGACGTCTTTGAGACTCACGGCGCCCAGGTCGGCGCCGGCCTTCAGGGCCAGGTTGGGGACCACGGTGCACAGGTTGGCGTTGCCGCACCTCTCCCCTATCCCGTTCACGGTGCCCTGGACCATGGTGCATCCCGCCTCCACCGCCGCCAGGGAGCAGGCGGTGGCCAGGTCGGAGTCGTTGTGGCAGTGTATCCCCAGCGGGGTCGACGTGCAGCCGAGCACGTCCGTCACAGCGTCCCGGACCGACGAGGGCAGGCTGCCGCCGTTGGTGTCGCACAGCACCAGCCATTCGGCGCCACCGCGCTCCGCGGCCTTCAGCGCCTCCAGGGCGTAGTCCCTGTTGGCGCGGTACCCGTCGAAGAAGTGCTCTGCGTCGAACATGACCCTCTTCCCGGACTCCCTGAGGAAGCGGACGCTGTCCTCGATCATGCGCAGGTTGTCCTCCAGGCCGATCCTCAGCGCGTCGGTGACGTGGAAGTCCCAGGACTTGCCGAAGATGCAGCACCAGGGAGCCGGGCATGCGGCCAGCGCCATGAGGTTGGGGTCCTCCTCCGGCGGCACGCCGTGCCTGCGGGTGCTGCCGAAGGCGGTCAGCTGGGCGTTGCGGAGGCCCATGCGGGAGGCCTTCTCGAAGAACTCGTCGTCCCTCGGGTTGGAACCGGGCCATCCGCCCTCCACGAAGTCGACGCCGAAGGCGTCCAGCCTCTGGAGTATCTCCAGCTTGTCGTCGCAGAGGAAGGAGACCCCCTCCGTCTGGGCCCCGTCCCTCAGGGTGGTGTCGTAGACGAATACGCGGGGCATCTCATTCCGTCCTCTCGTCCATTATGGATATCAGGTCGCTGAGGATGGCGGAGGCGGTCTCCATCTTGCCGGCCCCGCGGCCGGTGACGGTGATGGGCCCGGCCAGGTCGGAGAGGATCTGGGCGGTGTTCAGCGTGCCGCTGACGCTCAGCGGGTGGCCCTTGGGGACCAGCCTGGGGCTGACCTCCAGCTTGGTGTCGGACACCTCCCCGATGAGCCTGATGACCATGTTGCGGGAGGCGGCCAGGGATATGGCCTCCTCGGTGATGCTGGTGATGCCGGTGATCTTGACGTCGCTGAAGGTGACCTTCCTGCCGAATATGGAGTTGGCCAGGATGGCGACCTTGCATGCGCTGTCGTACCCCTCGATGTCGTTGGTGGGGTCGGTCTCGGCGTACCCCATCTGCTGGGCCTCCTTCAGGGCCTGCTCGAAGGGCTGTCCCTTGTCCATCTTGCTGAGGATGAAGTTGCAGGTGCCGTTGAAGATGCCGCGGATGGAGGTGATCTCCTCCCCCCTCAGGTTCTCCCTGCAGAGGTTGACGATGGGCATCGCGCCGCCCACGCTCCCCTCGAAGCGGAACTTGCACCTGTTCCTCTTCGCCAGTGCGATGAGCTCCCCGAATCTCAGGGCCAGCGGGCCCTTGTTCACGGTGATCACGTCCTTCCTGTTCTCCAGGGCGTGGGTGATGTTGCGGAGGCCGGCGCCGCCGGTCTTCACGTCGGTGGGGCTGACCTCCACCAGGATGTCGTAGGCGGCAGCATCCAGCACCTCGATGGGGTCGGTGTACTCGTGCTCGCCCACCCTGCCGGTCCTGATCTTCCTGTCCACCAGGCACATTGGGTCCAGGCCGTCCCTGTTCAGGACGTAGGTCCTGGAGTCCATGGCGCCGGTGACGGTGATGGGCTGTCCGTACCTCTCCTCCAGGAACTCCTTGCGCCGGTGGAGGACCTCGGCGAACCCCTGGCCCACCGTTCCGAAGCCGCAGATGAATATCCTCGTGCTCACACCCCCCTCACGTAGGTGATGCCGCTCTTCCTGCACTCCCTGTCCAGGAACTCGTCCAGTATGTCCAGGTCCCGTTCGCTCCTGGTCTTCACGGATATCATGCCGGTGCGCTTGGATGACGTGACCGACTTGGAGGAGTACCTCACGTCCACAGCGTCCATCTTTGCCAGGTTGGAGGCCTTGTCGATCAGCCCCTCTATGTACCGGGCGTCTATGTCCCCTATCAGGAGGTAGTCCATGGTGTAGGTCTGGTACACCGAGCCGATCTTGGAGATGATGACATCCCTGGACTTCCAGATCCTCTTCAGGTCCTCGAGCCGGCTCTGGTCCTCCACCTCGAAGGTGATGTTGATGCAGATCCTGTGGTTGACTATGCGCTCGCGGTCGTGCATGACGCCCATGATGTTCCCGTCTACCAGGGATATGGGCTCGAGGGACCCGACCAGCTGGCCCGGCAGGTCCTTCACGAATAACTCGGCGTTGACGATCATGGGATGCACTCCTGATGTGGAATGAAGGGGCAATATCAGCGATTATTATTTAAACGCGCGCGTTCAGAAAAGTGCACGGGAGGCATGCGGGAACGGGATGGCAGAAGTGGCGCCGAGAGGGAGATTTGAACTCCCGAGGGAATGCTCCCACGAGCTTTCCAGGCTCGCGCCTTACCGGGCTGGGCCATCTCGGCTTGTAGACTGGGGGAATTGCTATCATTATTAAACCCTTTGCACGTCCCAATCCACGTCCGAGCGGTAGTCGTCCAGGTGTCTGCGGATGTCGCGCGCCTCCTCCAGGACGTCCGTGTCGACGGTGACCGTCGTGGAGCCGTCCCCCGTGCCGCACTGTGCCAGTATGTCGCCGTAGGGGTCCAGGCATCTGGAGCACCCGTGCATGTCCAGGCCGTTGGCGGGGCCGACGTTGTTGACATATGCCAGATACGTTACGTTCTCAAGCGCCCTGGCAGGCACCACCCTGTCGAAGAACGGCTTCGAGGGCAGCGCGGACGCCGCGGAGCAGACGTTCACCGAGGCCCCGTTCAGGGAGCAGCCGTGGAGTATCTCGGGGAAGAAGATGTCGTAGCAGATGCACATGCCGAAGAGCATCCCGTGGTAGGACCCCATGGCGGGGCGGCACCCCGGGGCGAACCCCGTCTCCTTGTAGATCCCGAACCCGGCCAGGTGGGCCTTGTCGTAGTGGCAGTCGCCGTCCGGCGACAGGAACATCAGGGAGTTGTACACCAGGTCGGACTCGTAGCGGGGGGCGCCGACGACCACCGCCCTGTCCTCCATCCTGCACAGGTCGGAGAGCTCCCCTACGCACATCTCCACCTCGTCCCGCAGCCCCTCGCAGGGCGCCCCGTATCCCGTGAGGTACATCTCGGGAAGGATGAAGACGTCGGCGCCCCCGGCCCTGACGGCCTCGGCTATCCTGTCCTTGTTGGCGGCGGGCCTGCCCGGCACAGGCATGAACTGGCAGAGGGAGATGTCTACGCGCATGCTGCCACATGTCACGCATCGGAGATAATCATGCGCCCCGGAACGGAATGATTAAGACGACGTCAAGGATTTGAGTGGCGATGACCGGAGTCAAGATCCCGAACATTACCAAGGAGGACGTCGAGGGCCTCACGGCATTCATCAGGAAGACCGTCGACGACATAGGCTGCAAGGGCGTCGTGATAGGGATAAGCGGCGGGATCGACTCCGCCACGGTGACCAAGCTCTGCGTCGACGCCATAGGCGCGGACAGGGTCCTCAACGTCTTCATGCCCTCCAGGGTCACACCCGCCGAGGACTACAAGACCACCGCCGACCTCTGTTCCATGTGGGGCACCGAGTACAAGGTCGTGGACATCCAGCCCGCCGTGGACGCGCTGGCCGCCGTCCTCCTGTCCGGGAAGGAGACCCCCCTGGAGAGGGGCAACATCTCCGCCAGGTGCAGGATGATCGTCCTGTACAACCTGGCCAAGAAGAGGGACTCCATCGTCATGGGGACGTCCAACCAGAGCGAGCTGATGATGGGATACTTCACCAAGTTCGGCGACGGCGCCTGCGACGTCACTCCCCTGGCCAACTTCTACAAGACGGAGGTCAGGCAGATCGCGGCGATCATCGGCGTCCCGGAACCCATCATAGTCAAGCCCCCGTCCGCCGGACTGTGGGAGGGCCAGACCGACGAGTCCGAGATGGGCATCACATACCGCGACCTGGACAGCATCCTCTACGACATGGAGCAGGACAGGACCGACGCGCAGATCGCGGCGGACACCGGGCTCACGAAGGAGAGGGTGGCGGAGATCAGGAGGCAGGTCGAGTCCATGGAGCACAAGAGGCTCCCCGCCATCCGCCCCAGTGATTTCTGAGGGAGCCCCCTCGGATCTGCTGGACGGGGTGTAAGGACGTAGAAATATTTATTAACAAGTTCTGCTTGCACAGTCTTGTTGCTCCTGTAGTGTAGCGGCCAATCATGAAGCCCTCTCGAGGCTTCGACTCGGGTTCAAATCCCGACGGGAGCACTCATCTTTTTCCTCTTCATCATCCACTGGGTCATTGCCCCCCATTATCATGATTTCAGGTTTTCGTCCATGCGCATCCCGGACGGATCGGAGATCCCTGTGTCGTGCAGCGGATGTCATCGAGGGCAGAAGTCTGTGGAGGGTCCGGTCACATCGTGCGACCGGACCCGGGTGTGGGAAGTCGCCCCGTGGGGGCGGTTTGGTTCAGAACGGGAGCAGTTCCCTTCCGTGCTGCTCGGCCAGCACCTCCGCGAAGGCGGTGTACATGGCGGCCAGTCCGCAGACGACGCCGACGCATCCTCCGGCGACGACCAGGGTGTCGATGCCGCCGAGGTTGCCCGCGGCCAGCAGGAAGAACGTGATGGTCAGCGTTGCGAACACGAGCATGAGTGACCTCCTGCCCTTCAGGGTCCCCATGAACAGGAACAGCGTCAGGATGCCCCAGAGGAGCAGCCACGTGCCGAGGGTCTCGGACGATCCGCCCATGCCCTCGATCCCCGCATGGGTTGCGACGAAGGTGAGCCAGAACATCCCGTAGAGGGTGAACGCCACGGTGCCGAATGTGTTTCCGTTCTTGTATTCCATTATGCCTGCGAGGACCTGTGCCAGTCCGCCCACGAATATGCCCATGGCGAGGGTCACCCCGTCAAGCGGGAGGACGTCGGCGTTGTGCAGCGAGAGCAGCACTGTGGTCATGCCGAACCCCAGCAGTCCGAGCGGTGCGGGGTTGGCTCTTTTGGTCGGCTGTGATTCGTCGGCCATGCACGATGCATCAGGGACATGATATAAAAAAGGTATCAATCGACGAATGCACCATACGTCATTCGTCGAATGATGTTTCGACGGCCCTCAGGCCGCGGACCGCTGGACCTCGCCCTCCTGGCGCCTGCCGGAGCCCTTCATGCTAGATCTGGGCTCGTACCTGAGCAGCATAGCGGCCATGAGGATCACGATGACGGATCCGATGTTGTGCACCAGTGCCCCTCCGATGGGTCCCATGAGCCCGAACACGGCCATTATCATGGCGATCGAGTTCAGCACCAGGGAGAACGCGATCCCGACCTTGATCGTCAGCAGCGTCCTGCGGCTGAGCCTGACCACCCCTCCCAGCTTGGAGATGTCGTCGTCCACGAACACTATGTCCGCGGACTCGGTGGCCATCTCGTTGCCGATGCCGCCCATGGCGATGCCCACGTCGGCGCGCTTGAGGGACGGGGCGTCGTTGATGCCGTCCCCGACCATGCAGGTCCTGCCCTCCTTCTCCAGGCTGGTGACCGTCCTGAGCTTGTCCTCGGGGAGGCACTCCCACACCACGTCGTCCATCCCGATGGCGTCCGCCATCTTCCTGGCGACCTGCTGCGTGTCCCCGGTGAGCATGATGGTGCTCAGACCCAGGGACCTCAGGTCCGCGACGGTGTCGGCGGAGCCCTGCTTCAGGGTGTCGGAGAGCGTAGCGAACCCGACCGTCCTGTCCCCCATCCCGGCCAGCACCACGGTGAACCCGTCGTTCCTGGCACTCTCGGCCATGGCGAGGGTCTCGTCGAGGCCGACCGGGCAGGTCTCCCTCATGAGGGTCTCGTTCCCGGCGGTGACGGGCACTCCCCCGACGATCCCGGAGACCCCCCTGCCGGGCCTGTACTCGAAGTCCTCCACCTCGGGGACGGGCCCCTCCCGGTACGACGAGATCGCCTTCCCCAGCGGGTGCTCGGAGCGGGACTCCACGGCGGACACCAGCTCCGCCAGCCGCGAGGGGTCCACGTCCGGGGACGAGGAGGTGAAGCCGTGGCAGACGATCTCCCCCATCGTGAGCGTCCCGGTCTTGTCCATAAGCAGGATGTCCACGGTGGCCATCCTCTCCACCGCCCCGCCGTCCTTGACCAGTATCCCCCGCTTGGACATGTTGCCGGCGGCGGCCATGATGGCGGTGGGAGTTGCCAGGATGAGGGCGCAGGGGCAGAACACCACCAGGACGGTGACCGAGCGGATGATGTCCTGGAAGGCCACGTACGTAAGTATGGAGACGGCGAAGGCGATGATGACGATGTACACCGCCCACTTGTCCGCGGTGCGGACCACCTTCGACTTCCCGGCGTCGGCGTTCTCGATGATGCGGGCCATCCTGGCTATGGTGGTGTCGTCGCCGACCCGGTCCACATCGATGTCCACGGAGCCGTACATGTTCACGGTGCCGGACGAGACCCTGTCGCCGGGCCCCACGTCCAACGGGACCGACTCCCCTGTGAGTATGGAGTTGTTCACGGAGGTGGTGCCCGATCTGACGATTCCGTCCACGGGGACGACCTCCCCGGGGACGATGCGGACCACGTCGCCCAGCTTCACATCCTCCACCGGGACGATGCTCTCCGTCCCGTCGGAGACCACCCTGGCCGTGGCCGGCCTCATCCCCACCAGCCTCATTATGCTGGCGTTGGCGTGGTTGACCGTGGCCTCCTCCAGGAAGGCCCCGATCTGCATGATGATGGCTATCTCCGCCGCGGCGTCGTACTCCTCGATGATGACGGACGCGACGATGGCCACGGAGACCAGGACGTCGGCGGTGATGTCGTGCTCCTTCACCACGCCGACTATGGCGCCCCACACTATGGGCACGCCGCATATCAGGATCGGTACGAAGACCAGGATCCAGGCGGCATCCCATAGGAGCGACGCGATCAGGGTCGCGGCGCCCACTATTATGCAAGCGAATGGTATCTTCTGATCAAGAATCGCGTCCTTCACCAAGGACACTGCAATCACCTTCTCGATACCCCTACTAGGTATCCGTATTAATACCCTACGGGGGTATCCGAAGGCGCCCATTCAGATCTTCGAGAACTGTTCTATGACCTTGGTGAACTCCGATATGGTCTTCTCGGCGTCGCCGTGCTCGATCCCGTCGCGCACGCAGTGCTGGATGTGACCCTCCATGACTATCTGGCCGACCTTGTGGAGGGCGCTCTTCACCGCGTTGATCTGGACTATGACGTCCTCGCAGGGCACGTCCTCGTCGATCATGCGGTCGATGGCCGCGATCTGTCCCGAGATCTTCTTCATCCTCCTGTGGAGGTTCTCGGAGTCCATGCATTGCTTCATGGCTGTATCATGGGCTCTCTAGTAAAAAAGCGAATCCGTGTTGGAGGGGATGATGGATGGAAGTCCCTCCATCCGTTCGAGAACTCAGGGTTCCTGAGGACCGGCGCTCCTCGCCTCCATCCTGTTCTTGAGGAGGGAGGCCGCGATCGTGGCCAGGAGGATGCCGATGATGATCACCAGGGACCAGACGATCGGGAAGTCGTGCAGGAACAGCAGCTTCATGGACACGAACAGCAGGATGAGCCCGAGACCGTACTTGAGGTACCTGATGCGGGTCATGCCTCCGTGGATCACGAAGAACAGGGATCTGAGGCCCATGACCGCGAAGATGTTGGACGTGTAGATGACCAGGGTGTCGGTGGAGATCGCCAGGACCGCCGGGATGGAGTCCAGGGCGAACACGATGTCGCTGAGCTCGATGACGATGATGCACAGGAGAAGACCGGTGATGACGCGCTTACCGTTCACCCTCATGAACAGCTTGCCGTTCGCCTCGGCGTCGTCGACGTAGTCGAAGCGGTTCTTCATGTACCTGGCGATCCTGTTCTCCTTCTCGCCCTCGTCCTTGCCGAACAGCGTCTTCAGGGCGACTATCAGCAGGACGATTCCGAAGATGTAGAGGAGCCACTCGAACCTCTGGAGGAGCTCCACCCCGGCGAAGATGAAGATCGCGCGGAAGATGATGGCCCCCATGACGCCGTAGAACAGCGCCTTGTGCTGGTCCTCGTCCTTTATCCCGAAGTACGCGAAGATGATGATGAACACGAACAGGTTGTCCATGCTCATCGCCTCCTCGATGGCGTATGCGGTGTAGTACTCCATCGTCTTCTCCGCATCGTTGGTGACGAGGAAGATCAGTGCACCGAAGATCAGAGCCACGGAGACCCAGACCGCGGTCTGACCCAGCGCGGTCCTGAAGGGGATGTGGTGGGGCTTGCGGTTGCACCATAGGTCCGCGGCCAGGAGAACTGTCACTACGACGGCGAACACATACCATAGCGACGACTCCTCCCATACCATAGCGACGACTCCTCCAGGGGTGCCCATCGGGGGTCCGTATATTAACGTTGTCTAGCCGAATACCGAACAGTCCGTTCCATCGCACCGCGCCAGGGCTCAATGGGTGTGCGGGAAGCACACGGCGAACAGGAGGATCAGCACTATCCCCAGGACCACCAGCAGGTACGACGGGAGGTCCTGTTTCTTCCTGTGGAACGCCTCGGGGAGGATGTCGCACAGGGCCACGTACATGAACGTCCCCGCGGCGAAGGCCAGGGGCAGCCCGGTGTACGCGTCCACATCGACGCCGTCGAGGGCCAGGAAGAACACGATCCCCGCCACCGGCGTGATCAGGGAGAACGCGGCCAGCCGACTGTAGGCCCGTCTCCCAGTCTCGTCGGTGAGGATCATCGTCGTGGACAGGGAGAACAGCACCACGAACTTGTGGATGCACATGCCGACGGTGGCCACCAGCCCCACCTCCTCGCCGGCCAGGAACGTGGCGGCGAGGGCGAGGCCGTCGCAGGCGGCATGGACGGACAGCCCCACGAAGGACGACGTGGAGGTTATCCTGTGGCTGTGGGCATCCTGGCAGCACTCGCAGGGACATCCGCCCATGTGGCGGCGCCTCATCAAGAACTCCACGGTCATTATGAGCACGAAGCCGGCGACGATGGCGTACATCAGGGTGCGGATCCCGTAGCCTCCGCTCTCCCCCTCCTCGATGGCCTCCGGCAGCAGCAGGAAGAACAGCAGCCCGAGGAAGATACCGGCGCTGAGGGACATCAGCAGGTGCGCCTGCTGGTCGGTCAGCCTTCTGGCCCTGGGGAGGGATGCGCCCGCCATGGAGACGGCGAACAGCAGCACCGAGTAGAGGACGAACGTCAGTATCGGCTCCATGGGCGCGGCTTCATCGGGATGATATTAAAACATTGGCGGGATGTTATTAACAAATACCCCTGGCCCCATATCGATGTTAATAATGTGATACCATGGGAATCGTCAGCGTGTCCCTCAACGACGACAACCTGTCCGCGCTGGACAGGATCCAGAGCACATACGGCCTCTCCGGAAGGTCGGAGGCGGTCCGCACGGCCATAAACGCCGCCCTGGCGGACATCAGGGAGCTGGAGGACATAGACGGTCCGGTGGAGGGGGTGCTCATCATCGTGAGGGGCAACCACGCGGACCCCTGGATGAGCATGATACAGGCCAGGTACGAGTCCCACATCAAGACGCAGATGCACTCGCACCTGAGGAACCACAAGTGCCTGGAGGTCATGGTGGTGTGCTGCGACTCCGAGACCCTGGGCAGCATGATGAAGGAGATACAGGCCGAGGGCAAGGCGGATTACGTCAAATTCGTGCGCGGGTGAGTCCCCTCGGACGGCCCCGATTCATCCAACCGTCTCTAGCTTTTTATAATCAAAAGACCTATCATGCCGTCGGATGGGATGTGCATGAGCGATAACTCACGCGATTACAGCAGCGGTAGCTCTCTCAAGAGCATAAAGGACCGCCTACAGAACCGCCAGGGTTTCCAGGCGGACGGACTGAAGAAGGGGATCAGCCAGATCTCCGACAAGACGAAGATGATCGGCACCACGCTCCAGAGCATGCTCGCCTCCAAGGGCGACTCCAGCGTGTACTCCAAGGGCGTGCGCGAGCTGGACGATTTCGGCTATGAGAAGTACAACATAGACGATGAGAGCGAGATCTTCATCTCCAGGGTCCCCGAGAACGCGATGTTCAACGACGGGGAGCCCCAGATCATCCGGGCAACGGACGGCAAGTTCGTCGGATCCGCCCCGGAGCAGACCGTGGCCAGCATAGACGCCTCCGCCCCTGTCGCGGAGGATTTCAGCAACCTGTTCAACAACGTCAGGCGCGGGTCATCGGTGGAGACGGAGTACCGCGCCACCATCGGCAAGATCAACGAGGACGGGTCCATCGATCCGAAGCCCATCGACAGCGGATTCCTCAGCAGGATGAGGAGCGGGTCCGTCAACGCCCGCGCGGTCCACGGCATCGAACTGGAGGACGACGCCCCCTCGGAGGCCGCCGAGGACGTCCCCGAGCCCCTTCAGGATGTGGACGCCGGGGCCGATCCCGTGCCCGTCGCGGAGGCGGAGTCCGAGGAAGAGGATGATGTGGAGGAGGTGTTCATCGAGGTGCCTGCGGAGGCCGCCGTCGCGGAGGAGATCATCGGCGCCCCCAAGGAGGCGACGCCCATGCCCTCCTTCTTCGACAGGATGACCCGCGTCACCGTCGAGAAGAGGAACGAGTTCTTCGTTGACGACGAGCCCGAGCCCGTCGCGGAGGCGGAGTCCGTGGAAGAGGACGACGATTACGACTGGCTGGAGATGGACGACGCGGATGGGGAGTACTTCACGGAGGACGAACCCATCGTCGAGGCGCCCGTCGAGCCTGTTACGATGTTCACGGAGGTCTCCGACGATGTCGCCGAGGAGATCACCATCGAGGATGAGGGGATCGTCGGCGAACTCGCAGCGGAGGAGCCTGTCATGTCGCTCATCGAGGCGCCCGTGGAGGCAGAGGAGCCCGTCGCGGAGGTTCCCGTGGAGGCCCCTCAGGAGATCGCCATCGAGGATGAGGCCGAGGAGGTCGACATCGACATCCCCGCCGAGGCCGTCATGGCGTTCATGGAGGC
>CAYZSQ010000001.1:0-29313 GCA_964479785.1 uncultured Methanomassiliicoccales archaeon | reverse complement strand
AGACCATCGACATCCCCGCCGAGGAAGTCGTCATAGAGACGATCATCGAGGCGCCCGTGGAGGCGCCTGTCGAGGAGGAGGTCGCTGAGGCCGTGGAGACCGAGGAGCCCGTCGCAGAGGCACCCGCACCCGCGGTCATGACCCTGCCCGCCATCGAGATCCGCGAGCCCGAGGGGATCACCGGACTGAAGGTCGAGGGCTCCGAGGAGTCCGTCGAGTCCGCGGTGGAGCCGTCCATCATGGCCACCGAGTCCCTCGTGAGCGCGGTGACGTCCGAGGCCGTGCCGGCCCGCATCAGCGGCATCACCGTGGACGGGGAGGCCCTGCCTCCTCTCAGCGATCCGGTCAGGAAGCGCCCCAGGACGGTCCGCTTCCGCTTCAGCAACGGTGTCCTCCAGAACGTCGATTCGGAGAAGGTCGAGCCCAAGGAGGAGCTCCGCGACCCTTTAGCCTGAGGGGTCAGTGCACCCTCACCGAATCCGAGCCCACGGCGGTCACGGACAAGGTCCGCGACGTGATGCTGTTCACGGTGCCCGGGCTGAAGGACTACGGTGAGGACGCCTTCGTCGAGCCCGACGTCCCCATGAGGGACGACGGGAAGGAAGGCGCGTTCGCCAAGGCGTACATCAGGGACGAGATCCCCTGGTTCGACCTCAGGCACGAGGTGCGCGACCTCATGATACTGGCAGTACCGAATCTCGCCGGATACGACGAGGCATCGTTCACGGACGCCGACATCCCCGAGGACGGCATGGAGGCATGCTGGGCCGAGGAGACGGAGTCCGTGGCGGCAGTGGAGCAGGCGATCTTCGCGATAGCGCCGGCGGAGGGGGCCGTGATGGTCTCCGCACCCCAGGCGGTGGCCCTGCTGGCCATGCCCGAGGAGGCTCCCGTCGAGCTCCCCGAGCTGACGTTCGAGGACGACGTCGGGACGATGGCGGCCGAACCCGTGGAGGAGACCCCGTTCACCGAACCCATGGAGGCCGCGGCGGAGTCCGCGGAGGAGGCAGCGATCCCGCTGGTCGTCGTCTCCGAGCTCATGGAATCCGTCGAGACGCCGGAGGAGACCGTTCTCCTGCCGGAGACGGACCTCGAGGAGGTGCAGGACTGCACCGTCGGGGTCCCTGAGACCGTCGACGCCGCCGAGGCGTCGCAGATCCCGGAAGAGCCAGAGTCCGCCGGGATCGAGGAAATCACTGTGATCGGACCTGTCTGCGAAGCGGCGTCGGAAGCCGTCGCCGACGAGGTCCACATCACCGAGGACAGCCCCGCCGTCAGGTTCTCCTTCGGACACCAGGAGGTCCAAGGGAGGGGATGGAGGGTCTGCTTCTCGTTCTGAGAGTATCGAAAAGCACATCCGAAGAAACCGGGTCCTGGCCCATTCCCCGGCGCGCATGCGCCGGGTCCCCCGTTTTATCCCGGCATAAGCGTCGTTCGTCCCATCCACGATTTATAGTCAATACCGGTTTAACCGCCCATGGACCTGCTTCAGCTCCTGATCGCACTGGTCGTCCTATACGCCCTCGCTCGCGTCGGCTCCATGATCGTGTCCAGGTTCGGACTCCCAGGGCTCATAGGCGAGATCGTGATAGGGATAGTGATCGCGAACATCGTCATCGACGACTGGTCGTTCATGGAGGACTTCCTGGGCATAATCCTGCCGGATCCGGTCACCGATCCGGACGACCCCGGCAGCTCGGTGTACCAGGTGGTCTACGCGTTCGCGGAGCTGGGCGTGATCTTCCTGCTGTTCACCGTGGGTCTGGAGACCAAGGTCAAGGACCTCATGAACTCCGGCAGGGCCGCGCTGCTGTGCGCCGTCCTGGGGGTGGTCATCCCGTTCATCTGCGGATTCGCGCTGGTCATGACCCTCGGCGACGGGCACACGCCCCACGCCCTGTTCCTGGCTGCCGCTATGGTGGCCACGTCCGTGGGAATCACGGCGAGGATCATCAAGGATATGCACCTGATGGATACCAAGGAGGCCCGCATCATCATTGCCGCGGCGGTCATCGACGACGTGCTGGGGATGATCGTCTTGGCCATCGTCCAGGGCATGGTGAGCGACGGGTCCATAACCATCGAGGGCGTCGCCTCCATCACCATCCAGGCGGTGGTGTTCGTGTTCGCCATCATCGCCGTCTGCAAGTACGTGGTCCCCAGGATCTACGACTACACGGAATCCAGGAAGAAGGTCAAGGAGGCCCAGGGCAAGGTTCCCCGGAGCCACAACAAGCTGGTCCTCGCGATCATAGTGTGCCTGGCCATGTCCGCGTTCGCGGAGTACATCGGCCTGGCAGCCATCATCGGCGCGTTCCTGGCCGGGATGCTGTTCGCCGACCACGCCTGGGAGTGGGAGCTGGAGAGCAAGATCGACTCCATAAGCACCTTCCTGCTGTCGTTCTTCTTCCTGAACGTGGGCATGCAGGTCGACCTGTTCTCGATGACGTCCACCAGTGTGATCATCCTGGCCCTCGCGGCCCTGGCGCTGGCGCTGGTCTCCAAGTACATCGGGTGCGGGCTGGGGGCCAAGATCGGTGACAGGTCCATCGACAGGCAGTCATTCAACATCATCGGTGTGGGCATGATACCGAGGGGCGAGGTGGGCATAATCATCGCCACCATCGGCCTGGGCATCGTCGTCGAAGGCCAGCGCGCCATGTCCGAGGAGCTCTACACCGTGGTGGTCATGATGTGCGTGCTGACCACGATCATCGCGCCCCCGATCCTGGCCAGGCTGTTCAGGGGGAAGTACGGGGAGGATTACAGGATCCTCGACGAGGACAGGGTTTGACCATGACCGGGGACAGGTGGCTGGAGGCCCTTGCGGCCAACCGCGAGAGGACCCGCTGTCCGGTGGACCTCGGCACCTACTTCCGCCCGGGGGAGGTCGCCGGCATGCCCATGGCCGTCATGGACATCGGGCCCTGCTCCCTCCCCTCAGGGAGGGTGCTGGTGCGGGACCCGGTCACATACCTCTGCGATCCCGGGGAGAGGCCGTACATGGACTCGGTCCAACCCGGCGAGTACCGGACGGAGGTGGCCGTGGTCCTCGACGACGGGTGCGACCGCTACGCGGCGGTCCGCCTGAGGTTCACGGAGGCCGAGCCGGTGGCCTACTACGAGGCGCTGGTGGGGTACGAGGACATCTACCACATCGGCGACGGGGAGTACTTCGGGTTCAACGCCGACACCGGGCTGGCCTGCATCTGCGACGAGGCCGTCCATCTGGAGTACTGCCGCTGGTTCGAGGGGATGGTGCTGGACGATCCGGACTTCGACGTCTACACAGACGTCCTGGCAGGTCTGTTCGAGGACAACGCCAGGGAGAACCCCCTGCATCAGAGGGCGGCGGGGGACTGGCTCAACTGGACGGTGCCGGGGACCGACCACCATGTGCCGATCCTGCAGACAGGGTTCGGCGACGGCGCCTATCCGGTGTACTGGGGGTACGACGCCGCCGGCGGCATATGCTGCATGGTGGCCCAGTTCATCGATGTGGAGCTGGCCTACGGGGACGCCGAGCGAGCATAGCCGCAGCTATCCGTCCTCCGATCCCCGCGGCCCGATCAGCTGAGGGGGTAGAACACGTTGAGGACCATGACGACGACGATCAGTGCCACGGCGATGCCGATGACGGCGCGGGGGCTGATCCTGACTCCCTTCTCGTTCTCCGTGTCGAAGTACCTCATGAGGCCCGCGGAGGACTGGAATCCGGTGTCGTTCTTCTTTGCCATGCACCAAGGTTAGATTGGGGTCCTTATAAAATCTTTCGACTCCCGCTTCGGCGCGACTCAACGTTCCATATAGACGCACGCGCGCCCGCCGTACCGAAACTGCCTTAAACAATATCCCGATAGCTCGGCTCGATTGACATGCATTGGGCAGATGTAATCGCAGAGGAGGTCGCGAATACCTGCGAGCGTCCTCTCATCGCCACAGGGATCAGCCCGACCGGTATCATCCACGTCGGTAGCCTCAGGGAAGCCATCACCGGGGAGTCCGTCCGCAGCGCCGTGGAGGCCATGGGCAGGGAGGTCAGACTCATCTATCTCATCGACTCCTTCGATCCCCTGCGCAAACGCTACGATTTCCTGCCCGAGGAGTACGAGATGTACGTCGGCATGCCCATATCCAGGATCCCCTGCCCCTGCGGCAGGCACAGGAACTACGCACACCACTTCGTGCAGCCCTTCCTGGACGCCGTCGACTCCCTGGGGGTCAAGTGCGAGATCATCTGGACCCACGAGCTCTATGAGAAGGGCGTCTTCGCCGAGTGCATCGACAAGTCGTTCAGGAAGAGGCAGGACGTCATCCGCATCCTCAGCGAGGTCACCGGCAAGGAGGCCAAGGACGACTACGCCCCCTACAACCCGGTCTGCGAGGAATGCGGCCGCTTCACCAGGCCCGACTTCGACACCTACGAGTTCCCCTTCGTGCGGTACGAGTGCGACTGCGGCCATCACGGAAGGGTGGACATCCGTGCCGGCGAGGGCAAGCTGACCTGGCGCCTGGAGTGGCCCGCCAAGTGGATGGTCTTCGGGACCTCCGCGGAGCCCTTCGGGAAGGACCACGCCGCCGCCGGCGGCTCCTACGAGTCCGGGAAGAGGATCATCGAGGAGATCTACGGCGGGAAGGCGCCTCACCCCATACCCTACGAGTTCGTGCAGCTCAAGGGCGTGGGCCAGATGCACAAGTCCCTGGGATGCTCCGTCACCGGCCTCGACGCCATCAACATGACCCCTCCCGAGGTCCTCAACTACCTGTTCCTGAGGGTCAACCCCTCCAAGGCCATCGACTACGACTCCGGCATGGGCACCCTGGACATGGCCGACGAGTACGACAGGATGGAGAGGCTCTACTTCGGGGGCGAGTGGGCCGAGTCGGAGGACAACTCCGTCAGGGCCTACGTCATCGCCCAGCACAACAACGTGCCCGAGAGGCTCCCCCTGCAGATCCCCTACCGCCACCTGGTCAACGTGGTCCAGATGGCGAACACGTTCGAGGGCGTCCTGGAGGTGCTCTCCCGCACCGAGGACATGAGCCAGGCATCCGAGGAGGACCTGGAGAGGCTGAGGCGCAGGGTCTCCTGCGTCAGGTACTGGCTCAACGGGTTCGCCCCCGACATGGTCAAGTTCTCCGTCCTCCAGTCGCTGCCCTCCGACGTGGAACTATCCATGAACGACAAGGTCTACTTCCAGGCCCTGGTCAAGAGGATGAACGACTGCGTATGGGATGCGGAGACCATCACCGAGATCGTCTCCGACATCGCCAAGTCCTCGCCGATCGGGACCAAGGGAGGGTACAGGGCCCTCTACAAGATCCTCATCGGCAAGAACGCCGGCCCCAGGCTGGGGCCGTTCCTGGCCTCCATGGACCAGAAGTTCGTGGTCAACAGGCTGATACAGGCGTCACTATGAACACCGATATCTTCAGTCCGAGGAACACCCTCCTGATGACGGCGGTCGGATTCGCCGTGCTGCTGACCGGCACCGTGGGGTACGTATTGCACCCGCATACGGTGTTCGAGGCGGTGTTCGTCGCCGGCCTCGTCGTCATGGCTGGCGGGTACGCGCTGCAGCACCTCGGCAACAGGGACGCCGTGGCCAAGGCCGTGGAGGTGGACCGGAGGGAGGAGGCCGAGGGCTTCTTCTACATCATGGACGAGGACTACTCCGCGCCCGTGGGGGATGCGACCATCGAGGACCTGACCAGGAGGTGACCGCCCTGCCGGCGCTCAACGCCAACATCCTCTACCTGTTCTTCAACTCCGCCAACATGAACCGGTGGAACGACCACATGCGCCCGGTGGACCTCACCGAGCTGGACAAGCAGGCCCACAAGGCCGCGATCGCCTGGGTGCTGGGGAAGTTCGAGGAGTCCGCAGGCAACCCCGTCTCATGGAGGCGGGTCATCGAGCACACGATGTTCTCGTTCATCCAGCGCTCGGTGCTCACCGACCTCAAGCCCCAGGTGTTCCACAGGATAGCCTCCGAGCGCAGGGGGCCGGTCAACGACTACGTGCTGTCCGAGTTCGACCGTCTGGTCCCGGACTGCGACCCGGACTTCCGGGGGAGGTTCGAGGCGTACCTCGACGGTCCCAAGTCCACCCCGGAGGACGCCGTGATCCGGGCCGCCCACTACCTGGCCACCAGGTGGGAGTTCAACCTCATCTACGACTCCAACCGGTCGCTCTACGGCATAGACAGGACCAGGCGCGAGATCGACGACCAGATCTCCCAGCACACCGACCTGGTCGGGGTCAGGGAGCTCATGTCCTCCGAGGAGACCTTCGACTTCATCGACCTCATCGGGCAGCTCAGGTTCCAGCAGCGCTGGGCCAGGACCCCCAGGGTCCCGAAGACCACCGTCCTGGGGCACTCCCTGATGGTGGCCGACATGATGTACCTCAACGACCTGGACCACGGCATACCGGACGGGCAGGTCTACAACGACTTCTACAGCGGCCTGTTCCACGACCTGCCGGAGGTCCTGACCAAGGACGTGATCTCCCCCATCAAGGAGAACGTCAGCGGCCTGGCCGCCATCCTGGAGGAGTACGAGCACGACCTGGTGGAGTCCAACATCATGCCCCTGCTCAAGGAGGAGTGGAGGGAGGGCTTCAGGATGATGGTCTACGACCCATTCTCCGACCTGGACGACCCCGGGTTCGGCAGGCGCAACGGCACCGACCTGAAGGCATGCGACCTCATGGCCGCGTACATGGAGGCCACGGTGTCCCGCAGGTACGGGATATCCTCCAACACCCTCCTGGAGGGCGAGAGGGGCATCCGCGACAAGCTGGTGGAGAAGGGTGCCGGCATATGCGCCAGGAGACTCATCGAGGACCTGGACCGCATCAGGATCTGATCCCGGCACCCGATCCGGTCCCCGGATAGGTTATTTATACGAAGCAGACATTGGTATCATTTGGATACTATGTCGAAAGTCGTAGCGATCATATCTAGCCCCAGGAAGTCTGGGAACTGTGTTGCGATAGTGGAGAGGATGGCCGAGGCCGCCAAGGCCGCCGGCAACGAGGTCGAGGTCTTCAACGTGAACAGCCTCGACTTCAAGGGGTGCCAGGCCTGCATGGGATGCAAGAAGGCCGGTCAGGGATGCATCAGGAAGGACGGGCTCACACCCGCCCTGGAGGCCATCAAGTCCTGCGACGGCCTCATCCTCGCGACCCCCGACTACTTCGGACAGGCCACCGGTCAGTACAGGTCCTTCGAGGACAGGATGTACGGGTTCATCGGCGGGGACTTCTCCTGCAGCCTGAAGCCCGGCATCAAGTTCGTCCCCGTGGTCACCAGCGGGTCCGGGGCCGGAGCGGACGACATCGAGGCCACCATCAAGCGCGTCATGGGGAACTACTTCAAGATGGAGTGCATCGGATCGATCAACTACGCCGAGGCCGTGGGCAAGGGTCCCGCGAAGGACAACGCCGAGGTCATGGCCAAGGCAGAGGACCTGGGCAAGAAGTTCTGACAAACCTGGGCCCCCGAGGGGGCCGGAACCCCTCCCCGGGACGATCCCGGGAAGGGGGATATTCCATCGTTTCCGGGTCAGCGTCTCCCGATGGTCTCCTGGCCGCGCATGTACGGCCTGAGGACCTCGGGGATGGTGACGGTGCCGTCCTTGTTCTGGTAGTTCTCCAGGATGGCGACCATGGTCCTGGGCAGGGCGAGGCCGGACCCGTTGAGGGTGTGGACGAACTCGCTCTTCAGGTGGGGTTCGGGCCTGTACTTGATCCTGGCCCTCCTGGCCTGGAAGTCGGTGAAGTTGCTGCACGAGGACGCCTCCAGCCAGGCGTCCCTGCCGGGGGCGTAGAGCTCCAGGTCGTAGCACTTGGAGCAGGAGAAGCTCATGTCGCCGGTGCACAGGAGCAGGACCCTGTAGGGGAGACCGAGGCCGTTGATCAGGTCCTCGGCGTTCTGTCTGAGCTCCTCCAACCTGGCGTAGGAGTCCTCGGGCAGGACGAAGTTGACCATCTCCACCTTGTTGAACTCGTGGACCCTGACGATGCCCTTGGTGTCGGCGTGCTTGCCGGCCTCCCTCCTGAAGGATGGGAGGTAGGCGGTCCAGTAGATCGGGAGCTGGCTCCTGTCCAGGATCTCGTCCTGCAGGAGGTTGGTCACGGGGACCTCCGCGGTCGGATTCAGGAACAGGTCGTCCCTCTCCAGGTAGTACATGTCGTCCTTCAGGTTGGGGTACTGCCCGGTCCCGATGACGGCGTTCCTGTTGACCACCACAGGGGGGAACACCTCGGTGTAGCCCTGGTCCTGGTGGGTGTCCAGGAAGTAGTTGATCAGCGCCCTCTCCAGCCTGGCCCCGTCGCCCTTCAGGCAGTAGAAGCCGCTCCCGGCCACCTTGACGCCCCTGTCGAAGTCGATGATGTCCAGGTCCTCGGCGATCTCCCAGTGCTCCCTGGGCTCGAAGTCGAACCTCCTCCTCTCGCCCCTCTCATACAGGACCACGTTGTCGTGCTCGTCCTTGCCGATGGGCACGGACCCGTGGGGGATGTTGGGGATGTTCAGGACGCAGTCCTGGCGGACGATTTCCAGCTCGGCCATGCGCTCGTCGTTGGCCTTGATTTTGTCGGAGACCTCCCTCATCTCGGCGATGCGGGCGTCCTTCTCCTCGCCCTTGGGCATCTTGGAGATCTGCAGGGACACCTCGTTCCTGACCTGCCTGAGGCGGTTGTTCTCGTCCGTGAGCGCCCTCCATCCGGAGTCGGCCTCCAGGAACCTGTCGAGTATGGCGTCGTCCCTGTTCCTGTTCTTCAGCATGGTCCTGATCATGTCAGGGTCGGATCTTATGACGTTGACGTCAAGCATCGGGAAACACCTCGGAACTTCTTCTGGCTGAGCGAGGTCCACGTGCGCTTGTCGGTGAGCACGATTACGCTCCCGCGGACGTCGACCGCCACGGAGCCCGTGGCCTCCTCGATGCTGGCGGCAGCTCCCTTGGCGTCATCGTCGGAGTTGGAGAGCACCTTCACCTTGATCAGGCGGTTCTTCTTCAGCTGGTTGACGATCTCGTCGAAGACACCCTGGTCCAGGCCGTCCTTGCCGACGTGGACCGTCGGGCTGATGTCGTTGGCCCTTCTCATGAGCTCCTTTCTAGCGTCCTTCTCAGTCATGTGATTGCTCCTTCAGGTACGGTCTGCGGCGGATCCTCCCGCACAGGCCGCAAGTGACGCACACCATGTGGTTGTTCAGGCGGACGGTGCAGTTCAGCCCCGGTATCAGCGGGACGTTGCATCCGCGGCAGACCTGGAAGTCACGGGGGAAGTGCATCTGCGTCTTGGCACAGATGCGCTGGGACAGCTCCACGTACCTCCTGGCACGGTCAGGTCTGCCCGCCCTCACGGCCTCGTCGGCCAGTGTCAGCAGCCTGTCGACGCGCTCCTCCCCGATCTCGGTGAGTACCTTCTGTGGGACGCGCCTTCTGCTCATACGGTGTGCTCCGGTCGTGCCGATTGGCGCGGTCATATTAAAAGGCGCGCGTCCGCCCGCATGTGGAAGGGCATCGGGCCGGATCCGCGGCCTGGGTCATCCTGTCCAGGAGCTCCGCCGCCCTGGCGCCGACCCCCTTCCCGGACCTGAAGGCCCCGAGGAGGTCCAGGAACATGCCGTGGAACAGCATCACACAGGCGTCCCAGCTCTGCGCCGAGGCCTCGATGCCCAGGTCGTCGCAGCGGAGGTGCCAGGTGCCGCCGCGTCTGTAGTAGGACGGCACGGCCTCCAGGGGATAGACCAGGCCCTCGTCCCGGGTCCCGTCGATCGCCCTGAGGAACACCAGCCCCGGGAGCGTGTAGCAGTTCTCCACCGCCCGGAGCTCCATCAGGCCGTCGTTCTCGTCCCTTATGACCGTGCCCACTGCGATGACCAGGCCGGCGGCCAGGAAGTCCTCCACGTCGTACCTGGAGAATCCGCTCAGGAACACCAGCGGCGTCAGGGCCGCGCCGTTCGACAGGGCGTAGTGCCCCTTCCTCGCCGGGTCCTTCACCACGGCGCCGATGAGGCCCCCGGGGTGAGCCCTGGTGACGGCGTTGGCCATGCCGGTGACCCAGACCGTGTCGACTCCGGAGAACGCGCGTTGACCGTCCCCAGGGCCGTGCAGAAGGACGGCTCCCTCGAGGGACCTGGAGATGGAGAGCACGATGCCGGCGATCCTCTTCCTGCCGACGGCGTCCGGGTAGGTGTCGGACATCCAGGTCCCGCGGGAGTCTCCCCCGAGGTAGTCCAGGGTCTCGTCCATGAACCTCCTGGCATCGGCGGCCAGGGCGCCCCCGTCCTGGATCCCGATGCGTCTGTACAATGCGTCTGGCACATCGCCCTGGAGTCTCAGCTCGCCCTTGACGATGTTCCTGCAGATCTCTGTGAACAGCCCGTCGGCCAGGGACAGCACGGCCGCTGAGACCGCTGGGTCGGCGTCCACCCCTGGGTCGTCCGCGGAGACGACCCTGAGGACGTAGTCTGACAAGGTCACTCCTCTGCGGTCACCGGGGCCATGGAGAGCAGCAGGTCGCGGACCTCCCTCTCCTCGCCCTCGAACTCGTCGTCGGACTCGGCGTAGGTCTCCCAGAGGAACTCGAAGTACTCGTGGAACGCCACCACGCACTGGTCCCAGGACGGCTTGGCAACGGAGATGCCCAGGTCGTCGTTGTCCAGCGTCCAGAGGCCCTTCTGGGCGTTGTATCCGGGGGTGCCCTCGGCGGGGTTCAGGAGCACGATGTCCCTGTCGGCGGTCACTATCCTGTGGAAGCGGACCGACGGGAACGAGTAGCAGCCCACGGCGGACCTGAGCTCCGAGACCCTGCCCGCATCGTCGACGACCACGGTGCCGGAGGCTATGAGCGGTCCGGACGTGGCGAACAGCGGGATGTCCGAAGCGGCGATGTTGTCGGCGAAGGAGATCGGCACGGCCCCCTCGCCGTTGGAGATGACCCAGCGGTTCTTCCTGACGGGGTCCCGGGATATGACGCCGATGAGCGCCCCGGGGAAGGAGTCGGACGGGTCGGCGGCCTCCTTCTCGACCTTCTCCCTGCGGTTGACCCTGAGCTTCCTCATCCTGTCGTCGCTGCCGTAGAGGAAGTCGTAGCCCTCCAGGTGGTCCGAGAGGACCAGTATGTCGCGGGACACCGCCCTGCGGCTGAGGGCCTCCAGATGGTTGGAGGGCTCGTCCCTGGCCTCCGGCATGTTCGCCAGGTCCAGCTCCGCGAACAGCTGGTTCAGCGCGTCCAGCATGAGGCCGTCCTCCCCCTCGGTGACCGCGCCCACGTCCCTGCCCTCGGACAGGTCCATGCTGAGGCTGAACCTCCTCATGAGCTCCGGGGGGATGTCGTTCTGCAGCCTGAGCTCCCTCCTGATCATGAGGGCGCCGATGTCCGACAGCAGTTGCTGGACGTCCACCATGGTCTGGCCCGCCACGGAGACGGGGACCTGCGCGCTTTCGTCGTCGCTGCGGACCACCTTGAAGTTGAACGGCTGCATGTCTGACCCGATTGGTCCGAAGCCTACTTATTGGTTCGTCCCCTCGTCAATATCACGCGATAATAAGGCGCGCGCTCTTCTATCGGCGAAACGCTTATATTAGGGACTGGTATCGGCAGGTCAGTTGACACGGAGCCAAGGGGCTCCGGCTTGCATTCACTATCCAAGGTGGTTACAATGGTAAGAAAGCCCGCATCGATGTACAGGCAGATCAAAGGTCAGGCGTACACACGCCGCGAGTACATGGGAGGAGTCCCCGCCAGCAGGGTCTCCCAGTACGAGATGGGGAACCTCAAGGAGGACTTCCCCGTGGTCCTCACCCTCAGGGTGAAGAACCGCGTCCAGATCAGGCACACCTCCATCGAGGCCGGGCGTATCGCCGCCAACAAGGTCCTGAACGGACAGGCCGGTGTCGCCAACTACCACATGACCGTGAGGGCCTTCCCCCACGTGGTCCTGAGGGAGAACAAGCTCGCCACCGGCGCGGGAGCGGACCGTGTGTCCAGCGGGATGCGCCAGGGATTCGGCAAGACCGTCGGGACCGCCGCCAGGCTGGAGCGCAACCAGGCCATCCTGACCGTCCGCGTCCCCGCCGAGAAGGCGGTCATCGCCAAGGACGCTCTCTGGAGGGCCTCCATGAAGTTCCCCTCCCCCTGCTACATCGACGTCGAGCAGGGACAGGAGCTCATCCTGTAAATGTTCGATTTCGAACTGGAAACCGTATCACACTGGATAAGCGGCGGGGGGTTCACCTCCGTCGCCATCCAGATGCCGGAGGGCCTGAAGATAAGGGCCCCCGAGATTTCTGAATTCATCGAGAGGGAGACCGGGGCCTCCGTCATCATCGTCGGTCGCCCCTGCTACGGCGCCTGCGACATCTTCGACTACCGCGGATGGGCCGACGCCCTCGTGCACTTCGGCCACTCCCCCATACCCTCCCAGGGCGACGACCCCAACGTGCTGTACGTCGAGTCCAGGTCGGATGCGGATGTGGATGCGTCGATCGCCGACGACCTCTCGTCACTGCCCGGCAGGGTCGGCCTGCTGGCCACCGTGCAGTACCTGGGGCTCATCCCGAAGGTGGCCGGGATCCTGGAGTCCACCGGCAGGACCGTCCTGGTGGGCGAGGGCGACGGCAGGATATGCCATCCCGGGCAGGTGCTGGGATGCAACTGCAGCGCCGCCGAGGCCGTGGACCCGGACGTGGACGGGTTCCTGTTCATCGGCGAGGGCGACTTCCATCCACTGGCCGCCGCCTTCGGCATGAGCAAGCCGGTGCTGGTGCTCAACCCCGTGACCGGGGAGGTCAGGGACATGGTCGAGACCAGGGACAGGATCCTCAGGCGTAGGTTCGCCGCCATCCAGTCCGCCAGGGACGCCGGGAGCTTCCTGGTCATCGTCTGCAGCAAGACGGGCCAGAACCGCTCCCGGGAGGCCGACCGCATCGTCGACCTGATCAGGTCACACGGCAGGAGGGCCGGGAGGGTGGTGGTGGAGGAGATATCCCCCATGGCCCTGATGTCGTACCAGGTGGACGCGTTCGTGAACACCGCCTGCCCCCGCATAGCCATGGACGACTCCGCCCGCTACCCCAAGCCGATGCTCACCCCTCCGGAGCTGGAGATCGCCCTGGGGGAGCGGGACTGGGAGCAATACCTCTTCGACCAGATCCGTTAACGGCATCCGAGGTCGCGGAGCTTTCCGGACAACGGGTTAATACAGGTGGAGCGTGGGATGGGCCATGGAATACATCGACGCCGTCAACGCGAGACGCTCCGAGTACATGCTGGACGGGGATGCCGACACCGAAGCCGTCGTGGACAGGATCAGGTCCATCGCGGGGAGCGTCCCGTCGTCGTACAACTCACAGTCCGCCAGGCTCTTCGTGCTCACCGGGGACGACCACAGGCTCTTCTGGTCCATCACCGAGGACGTCCTGAGGGCGAAGGTGGCCGACGACGGGAGGTTCGGGAGGACGGAGGCGAAGCTCAGGGGCTTCGCATCGGCCTCCGGCACCATACTGTTCTACGAGATCGATTCCAAGACGCGGGAGCTCATGGACAAGTACCCATCCTACCGGGACCTGTTCCCCCAGTGGGCGGAGCACGGCAACGGGATGCTGCAGTTCGCCGTGTGGACCGCCATACGCGACATGGGCTACGGCGCCAACATCCAGCACTACAACCCGGTGGTGGACGCCAGGGTGGCCGAGGCCTTCGGCATCCCGGAGGGGTACAGGCTGGTGGCCCAGATGGTGTTCGGCGGCATCGTCGAGCCCGCCGGCCCCAAGGACAAGCTGCCGGGGGACGCCATAGTGGCGGTGGCCCATGGGAAGATGTAAATCGGGAGAGTCGTTAGGAGGTCCGATGTTCACATCGAAGACCCTCCTCAGCGGCGACCTGCCAGACGTCAAGGTCGGCATAGGCCGCGGCTCGGACACCGGCAACGTGGAGCGCAGCGTCCTCGCCATGGAGGGCAGGGACATCCGCATCTACGACGACCCCAACGAGATGGTGTCGGACCTGGTCTCCGGGAGGATCGACGCCGCCGTGCGCGGGGACATGTCCTCATCCATGCTGCTGCCGATCCTGAAGAGCGGGCTCGGCATGAACGCTCTGGAGAGGGTGGCCTTCATGGAGCCCCCCGGCGGGAGGCTGATAACCCTGTCCCCGGTGGGCATCGACGAGGGCTGGACCGAGGACCAGAGGTTCGACCTGGCCGTCCGCTCGGCGGACCTGGCCCGCAAGGTCGGCATGGGCACCAGGATCGCCGTGATGTCCGGCGGCAGGTGCGAGGACGTGGGCAGGTGCAGGGCGGTGGACAGGTCCATCGAGAGCGCCCGCTCCATAGCCAGGCGTCTCAGGGACGAGGGCTACGACGCGTACCACTCCCAGATCCTGATCGAGGATGCGGTGAGGGACGCGGACATAATCATAGCGCCGGAGGGCATAACCGGCAACATCATATTCAGGACGATGCACCTGGTGTGCGGGGCCAAGGCCCTGGGCGCGCCGGTGGTCAACACGGACAGGGTGTTCGTCGACACCTCCCGTGCCAAAACGGATTACAGGGACTCCCTGGCCCTGGCTATGAGACTCGCGGAGGAATGAGGTTGTATCTAGAGATCGACGGTGGTTATTCCGGCATCAGGTTCTCTGCATGCCATTTCATACCCAGGCACGAGAAGTGCTCCCGGCTCCACGGCCATTCGTACATAGTGAGGCTCAGGCTGGAGGGCGACATCGGGGAGGACGGCATGATCATGGACTTCGTGATCCTCAAGAGGGCCCTGAAGCAGATGATCGACGAGCTCGACCACAGGACGCTGCTGCCCACCGGGTCCGAGGACGTCAGGCTGGAAGTCACGCCCGAGTCGGTGGAGGCGGTCACATGCGGCAAGAGGTACGTCTTCCCCAGAGGGGACGTCATGCTGCTCGACATCCCCAACACCACCGCCGAGGAGATGGCGAGGATGATGGCCCTCAGGCTGGTGGACGAGATCGACTTCCCAGGGAACGTCAGGTCCGTATCCGTGGGGCTGGACGAGGAGCGCGGGCAGACCGCCTGGTACACGGAGGTGCTCCGATGCCGAAGGCGGTGGTGCTCCTCTCCGGCGGCCTCGACTCCACCACCACCCTGGCCCAGGCGCTGGACGACGGCTGTCAGGTCACCGCGATCAGCTTCAGGTACGGCCAGAGGCACACCAGGGAGCTGGAGTCCGCCCAGGCGGTCTGCGACTACTACAACGTGGACCATGTGGTCATCGACCTGGACCTCAGCTCCTTCAGGTCGGCCCTCACCAGGCCGGACATCGACGTCCCCCTGGACAGGGAGGGGGACCTGGACGCCAGCATCCCCGTCACATACGTCCCCGCAAGGAACATCGTGTTCCTGAGCATCGCCGCCGGGCTGTGCGAGTCCGTGGACGCCGACAGGATCTACATCGGCGCCAACGCCGTGGACTACTCCGGCTACCCCGACTGCCGCCCCGAGTTCTTCGAGGCCTTCGAGGCCATGATCGCCAAGGGCACCAAGGCCGGCGTGGAGGGGCACCCCATCAGGATCATGACGCCCATCCTCCGCGACTCCAAGGCGGAGATCGTCAGGCGCGGCAAGAGGCTGGGCGCGCCCCTGCACCTCACCTGGTCCTGCTACAACGGCGGGGAGAGGGCCTGCGGCCACTGTGACTCCTGCCGCCTGAGGCTCCAGGGCTTCAAGGAGGCCGGCTACGTGGACGAGATCGAGTACCAGCACGGCGAGAACCTCCCATGAGGATCTGCGAGATTTTCAATTCCATCCAGGGGGAGGGCCTGACCATGGGCGCCCCCACGGTGTTCGTCAGGGCGGTGGGCTGCAACCTCCGCTGCTCCTGGTGCGACACCGGTTACTCCTTCGAGGGCGGCCGGGAGATGACGGTGGAGCAGGTGGTGGACGAGGTGGGGGATTGCTTCAGGGTCTGCCTCACCGGCGGGGAGCCCATGCTCCAGCCGGACGCCGCGGAGCTCATCCGCAGGCTGGTGTCCAAAGGCATCCAGGTGGTCCTGGAGACCAACGGGTCCGTGGACCTCTCATCCGTCCCGGTCGATCCGCTGGTGATGATCAGCATGGACTGGAAGTGCCCCTCGTCCGGCATGACCGACAGGATGCTGCCGTCCAACCTGGCCCTGCTGTCCCGGAAGGACCAGCTGAAGTTCGTGATATCGGACGACGTTGACCTGGATTACGCCGTGGGCTTCCTCAGGGAGCACCGCCCCGACACCAACGTCATCTTCGGGCCGGTGGGCGGCACCGACAGGCTGGGATGGCTGGCCGAGAGGGTGCTGGCCGAGCACCTGGATGTGAGGGTCCTCCCCCAGCTGCACAAGATCGTCTGGGGCGACAGGCGCGGCGTCCGAGGGCGTCTCGCGTCAGAACTCCGGGCCGTCCCAGGGCGACTCCATCTCATCGATGAACGCGGCGGCGAACAGGGGGTAGTGCTCCATCCCGTCGCCGTCCACCGATATGTTGGACCTTTCGAACACGATCCTCCGGTCCACCGGATGGAATCTGGCGACCTTCGATATGGACGGGGCCGTCCTGTCCTTCCCGGATTTGACCTCCAGCACCGCCACCTCGGATCCGATCTCCACGACGAAGTCCAGCTCCATCATCCCCTCCCCCTTGTCCTGTTTGTAGTAATAGCGGGGGATGCCGGATTTCATCAGGCACTCGGCCACGACGTTCTCCATCAGGGCGCCCTGGTTGAACCTGTCATCGTCTTCATATATCGCTCTGAGGGCGGTCCTTCCGATCATATGGGACAGCATCCCGGTGTCGGACATGTACACCCTGAAGAGGTCGTCCCTGCGTTTCATCCTCAGGGGGATCCCGATCTCCCTCAGGGCGTAGCAATAATTCCCGATGCCGGACCTCTTGATCCACAGCAGCGCGTCGCCGTAGCTTCTGGCGGCGTTCCTCCCCGGGGACCCGTCGATGCGCGAGTACATGAAGCGCTTGTTCGTCTCCGCCAGCTGGCTCGGGACGGATTCGAAGCACGCCTCTATCCTGATGCGGTCCGACCCGCTGTTGTACTTCTGCATGTCGTCCCTGGATGACATCATGATCTGCTCCAATTCGAATCCGGCATCGGAGTATTGTCCGGACTCCGCATAGGCCGCAACGGCCGAGGGCATCCCGCCGACGATCATGAAGTCCCTGAACATCCTGTCCATCCACAGGAGCAGAGGTTCCGGGACGGGTGTCCTGTCGCGGATGCACAGGCGGACCCTGGTTATCGCATCCTCGGACCCTCCCATCGCCCACAGGAACTCCTCGAAGTCCAGAGAGTGCATGGTGATATGCTCCTCATAGCCCACCGGCACCATGGCTCCACCGTCGGAGGCCCCCACGGCGTCGATCAGGGACCCGGAGGCGATGACATCGAACCTCCCGTCCAGCGAGAACGCCTTGAGGGCCTCCCTTGCGCGTGGGCAGCTCTGCACCTCGTCGAGGAAGATCAGGCTGTCCCCCGGCACCAGGCGGCTCCCGGCGTAGATCTCTATGGCGGAGACCATTCCTCCCACGTCCAGGTCGCCCTCGAATATCTTTCCGGCCGACGGATTCCCGCTGAGGTCCAGATAGGCGTAGTGGCCGTAGTTCTCCCTGGCGAACAGGTCGATGATGTAGGTCTTGCCCACCTGGCGCTGGCCTTTGACCAGTAGGCAGCGGTGCCCGCTCCTGGACTTCCATTCCGTCAGTTTGTCGTAGACCTTCCGCCTCAGCATGCACTTACATAGTCTCGGCGATTATATAATGGTGCACATCCAACTGGATTCGCTTCAAAAATGAGTCAAATCCAACTGGATTTGCTTCAAAATTGAGTCGGATTCAGCAGGATTGAACTCAGGAATGATATAGCCAGTACAGGAAAGGGGAGGGGTGCCCGCTCCCGGGTTTCGCTGCCCCCGGTCCTCGAAGCTCCTTCTCCTCTCCACCCGGCGCACGTAGTCCCTCACGCACTGCTCGACGGTGCCCTCCTCGTCGTAGGAGACGTCGATCCCGCCGTCCCGGAGGATCCTGATCCCGTGCATCCCGATGCCGCCGGTGATGACGGCGTCCACGTTGCCGAGCCCCACGATGGCCTTGGCCACCGCGAAGCCGGCGCCCTCCTCCGAGTCCATGAACTCGTTCACGATGACATGGTAGTCCAGGGTGTCCGAGTCCACCAGGAGGAAGAAGGGGGCGTGGCCGAAGTCGTCGGCCACGTAGGAGTCCAGGGACTCCCCTTCGGAGACGGCGAGGATCATCATCTCAGTTCACTGTCTTGACTATCCTGTCGATGATCGACCCGAAGGCCTTGGCGGAGGCGGACTCCGGGTACTTCAGCACCACGGGCATGCCGCTGTCGCCGCATTCCGCGACACCCGGCTCGATGGGGACCTTCCCGAGGAACTGCACGTTGAGGGCCTCCGCGGCCCTCTGGCCGCCTCCGGACTTGAAGATGTCGGTGACCTCGCCGCAGTGGGGGCAGACGAACCCGCTCATGTTCTCAACGATCCCGATGATGGGGATGTTGGTCTCGGCCCCGAACCTCAGGGACTTCCTGCTGTCCAGCAGGGCCACGTCCTGAGGGGTGGTGACGATGACCATGCCGTCCGCCTTGGGCATCAGCTGCACGATGGACAGGGCCTCGTCGCCGGTCCCGGGGGGCATGTCCACCACGAGGTAGTCCAAGTAACCCCATTCCACGTCCTCGATGAACTGCTTCACGGCGCTCATCTTCACGGGGCCGCGCCACATGACGGGGGAATCCTTGTCGGGGAGCAGGAAGGCCATGGACATGAGCTTGAGGGACGGGGGGACGGTGACGGGGACGAGCTTCTCGTTCATCACGTGGAGCTGCTCGTCCTCCACGCCGAACATCTTGGGGATGTTGGGTCCGGTGATGTCCACGTCCATGATCCCGACCTGGTTGCCCTTCATGGACAGCGCGGCGGCCAGGTTGGAGGAGACGGTGCTCTTCCCGACCCCTCCCTTGCCGCTCATGACGATGATGATGTGCTTGATCTGGCTCAGCGTGTCCTGGAGTCTGGTCTCCTCCTTGATGCTCTCCTCGGTAAGAATCGGTCCTGCCATGGTTATCCTTCTGGACGTGAATGTGCGGACCCTGCTTAAATGATTCTCTGGGCCCCCGGAGCGCAGGGTCCGTCGACGGCAGATTGTATGAACCGGGACCGGCTACGGTTCGCAGGTGATGACACGAGTGCCGGTCCGCATGTCAGGGAGGATGCCCGCCGCGTCGGCGAGGGGGCGGTCGTGCTGGGCCCCGGCTACTACGCCGGAGGGGCCGAGTCCCTGGCCCGGGACATGGTGGGCAAGGTCCTGTGCAGGGGGTCCCCCGACGGGGTGCGCAGGTACAGGATCACCGAGACGGAGGCGTACGTCGGGGAGGGAGACACCGCCTGCCACGCCCACCGCTGTCCCACAGGGAGGGCCAGGGTCATGTACTTCCCCGGAGGGGTGGCCTACGTCCACAGGTGCCACATGTACAACCTCCTGACCGTGGTGGTCGGTCCCGAGGGCTCCCCGGAGGGGGTGCTCATCCGCGGGGTGGAGGGGTTCGACGGTCCGGGGAGGGTCGGCAGGGAGCTGGGCCTGGAGCTGACCATGGGCGGCTCGCCCATGTCCCCCGAGGGGCATCTGTGGCTGGAGGATGACGGCGCCCGCCCGGATGTCACGTCCCATGAGCGCATCGGGATACCGTACGCGTCCGAGGAGGACAGGGCCAGGTTGTGGAGGTTCAGAGCGTCCCGGCGACGCTGTCTTATTATCCGGGGACGATTCGGGGTCCAGATGCCAGAAGCCACAGTCGGAGAGTACATGGTCCGGAACGTTCACACCATAACCCCGGACATGACGGTAGAGCAGGTCAGACAGCAGATCATCAACTCCAACTTCCACGGGTTCCCCATAGTGGAGAAGGGCTACCTCCTGGGGTTCGTCACGGCAAAGGAGCTGCTCAAGTACATCGACAAGCCGGACGCCAAGATCCGCACCGTCATGAAGAGGGGGACGCTGTGCGCCATCCCCTCCATGTCCATCGACGACGCCACCCGCATCCTCTTCAGGTACGGGCTCAGGAACCTGCCGGTGGTGGACGAGGACAGGAAGATCGTGGGGATCATCTCCAACATCGACATCGTCAGGTCCCAGATCGAGAAGTCCCGTCCCGGGAAGGTGATGTCCGTGAAGAACTTCCTGGAGCAGCAGAACGGGGTCAGGATGAAGGTGGCCAATCGGGACATCCCGGTCAGCGAGATCATCCCCACCCAGAAGGAGGTCTACATGGATGAGCTCATCGGCCGCCAGTACGAGCTGAAGAGGGGCCTGAACGAGCCCCTGATCGTGGTGGAGAGGCGCAACGGCTACCTCCTGGTGGACGGACACCACAGGATAATGGCCGCCCACAGGATGGGCATGAAGACCTTCAAGGCGATCGTGCTGGTGCCCAACGACCTCGACGTCAAGTTCGGCCTGGAGAAGACCGCGGAGCGCTGGGGGCTCAAGAAGCTGGACGATGTCTCGATCATAGAGGGCTCCAAGCACCCGTTCATGGAGGTCACCACCATGCTCCTGCCGTCGGAGGAGGCAGACGGGATCAACCAGAGGCTCATGGACAGCGTCAAGGAGTGAGCCTTCGCCCCATCAGCTCGATCCCGGACATGGGGACGCCATCCAGGTCGGCGGGGGGTGCCCGTCCCATGAGCTCGTCCATGCCGACCAGGACCACCGGCCCCCCGTCGGCGCGGTCGCTCAGCCCGGTCTCGAAGCCCGACGGGCAGATTATCACGAAGCGGACGTTGTGGCAGGCACCGACGCATTCCACCGCACGAATCAGATTCTCCAGCACGGCTGTTCCGGCCCTCCTGCGGGTGAATTTGCACTCCACCATCAGCTGGCTGGTGGCCAGGCCCTTCCCGATGATCGTCGCCACCACGTCCACGTCTCCGTCGGTGCCGTTCACGTCCCCCCACCACCGGCCGATCTCTGACACGTCGTATGAGGACGTCAGGTAGTCCTCGCACAGGATCTCGAACCTCCTGCCCAGGAAGGTGTCCACCCTGTCCCTTATCAGCTCCATCTTCCTGGAGTCGTCCGATGCCGTGGACCCGAGGATGGTCTGGTACCTGCGGACGACACCGTACCAGAAGGCCAGGAAGTTGTCCCGGATGCGGTACACCGGTCTTCTGGGCGCCCCGGCCATGGGGTGGACCCTGGACACGATGCCCAGCGACTCCATCTCCTTCAGGCGCTTGGAGCACTCCCCCTTGTCCAGTCCCAGCTTGTCGCATATCTCCGATTGCCTCACCAGACCTTCGGATATGCAGGAGACCACGGCGGAGTACAGCCTCGAGTCGGAGTCCTCCAGGATCAGGCCGTCCCCCTCGTGGAGCAGGGGCGCCGTTGGACCGAAGAAGCATCCGGCCAGGGCCTCCTCGTACGTACGGCCGTCCATCATCAGGTGGTACTTCGGGATCCCGCCCACGGTCATGTACGTCCTCAGGAGGTCCCAGTCGCTCATGTCCGGGTGGAACTCGGCGCACTCCCTGTACCCGAACTCCCGCACCTCCATGCGTTCGTCGAACCTTCCGTACAGCGGGCTGCCTATGTTCTGCACGGCGTCGCGCATCATGGCCACCGAGGATCCGCAGATGACCACCATGCAGTCCAGCCCTCTCACGTCGATGTCGATGAACCTCTGGATGATGGATGGGGCCCAGGGGGCGCCGTCCACCAGGTAGGGGAGCTCGTCCAGGACCACAAGCGTCTTCCCGTCGCGGCAGACGTCCCTGACCCTCAGCATCAGCTCCGAGAAGGAGTCGGTGTCCGGGATCTCCTCGCCAAGGAAGTCGGAGATGTCGTGGGTCATGCGTACAAGGTTCTCGAAGTAGGATCTCTTCGAGAACTGCAGGTAGAGGGTGCGCTTTCCCTTCGCGAACTCCATCAGGAGGGAGGTCTTCCCCACCTGCCTCCTGCCGTACACCGCGCAGGTGTTCAGGCCCGGTCTGGCATATATGGACTCGAGGCGCTCCAGCTCGGTCCTCCTGCCGATGAACCTGTACTCCATGTCAGGACATTAGTTGTATAAGATTTCAATCTTGTCATTGGTTGGAGATTCTCACAACTTTCATCGGAGCCGTCGCTCGGACCTCTCTGCGGCGGCGGGACCCTTCCGGACCGTCATATGTGGTGCAGTATCCAGTGGCCGCCGCGGGCGCCCCCGATCCTGGACACCAGCCCCTTCGCCTTGAGTCCGCCCAGGATCCTGTTGACGGTGCTGACGGACTTCCCCGTCTCCCGGGCGATGTCCGTGATCCTGGCCTCCGGATCTCCCTCGATGACGGCGATGACTCTCGCCTCGTCCCCGGTCAGTCCCTCCGGCCCTCCTCCGAGATCGAGCACCGTCCTCACCCTGGAGGGGTCGAAGGACTCCTCTATCGCGAGGTCCGCCAGCGCGCCGGAGCGGACGGCCTCCTCCATCTCGCGGACGCCGGATCCGATGTGCTCCACCATGCCCGCCACCAGTGCCATCTTCATGAGTCCGCTGTTGCGGGGGTCGCTCACGCCTCCCCTGGCCGCCTTGCTTGGCGGTATGCGGAACGTGCCCGGGTTGGACACGGTGACCCTGTGACGGCTGGCCTCCACGACCAGGCCCTGTCTGCCGTAGTAGTCGGAGTGGATCAGTGCGTTGACCAGCGCCTCTCTGACGGCCAGGGCGGCGGCCGACCGGTCCTTCCGGTAGAACCCCTCCATCCGGAACTCGGAGCCGATGAGGAGGGACAGCCTGGGCGAGACCGTGCCGAGGAAGTCGAAGATGTTGCCGGACCAGTCTCCCGACTGGGAGAACAGCCTGTAGCTCCACCTGGATTCCCCTGACGTCTCTCTGTAGTCGAGGAAGTAGTTCGGGAACTCCTTCGTTATGTACCTCTCCTTGCCGAACATCAGAAGCCCGGCTCCGGTGGGGTGCGGAACGCCGTCCTTGTCAGCGGACATCGCTCCGACGGTCTCCAGGAAATCCGCGGTCTCCAGCTGGAGCCAGGGGTGGTCGGGCCTGTAGGACCTGATCAGGGACCTGTACCTGTTCACCGTGTCGGTGTCCAGGGCCTCCGGGCCCAGGTCGTCCACCGTAATCCTGTCCGCGGACACGTCCCCGGCGTCGCGGAGCATCTCCTTGACCTCCTCGAATGTGCAGCGGTAGTCCCCGTCGCTGTTGCGTCTGAAGGTCCCCTCGGACAGGTCGTTGTTGATGTACACCGGTCTGAACCTGCGGTTGACCCGCGGGACCTCTATGGCCACCACGGCCATGCCGTCCATCCGGATGATGCGGACATCGTCCTCCTTCAGGACCACTGAGCTGACCTTCTCCTTGTTGTTGACGATGTCCCAGAACTGGCGCACCATGGCATCCGGGTCCTCGACGCCGGTGACCCTCAGGCGTTTCGTCACCGGGTCCTCCGACACTCCCAGCAGGATGGTCCCGCCGGAGGTGTTGCTGAATGAGGAGTACGTCTCCCAGATGCTTCTGGGAAGACCGTTCGCCGCGCTCTTGGCCTCCAGTCTGTCGGATTCCCTCAGCTCGTCCTTCACAAGGGATTCGATGTTCACATTCAGATATCATTCTGATTCATTTAAAGCATTTACATTGTCAATCGATATCTGAGAATCTGATTTCAATATCATTCAATGTTAAAATAACAGTCTTCAATATCAATGAATGTCGAAAATCGCATTCGAATCATCGGATGCGAGAGAATGGGGATCCCGGCCCTCCCGGGCCGGTGGGTTTGGTCAGAGCATCCTGTTCCTGAGGTTCCTCAGGTCCCTCAGGATGATCTTCTGCTCCGCGGAGGCGATGATCCTCTTGGTCTTCGCGAAGGTGTCCGGGTTCAGGGAGATGCAGTCGATCCCCTGCTCCACCAGGAACTCGGTGAACTCCGGGTACACCGAGGGGGCCTGGCCGCAGATGCTCACATACTTGCCGTGCTCGTGGGCGACCTTGATGAGCTGGGCGATCGCCCTCTTCACGCCCTCGTTCCTCTCGTCGAAGTACCCCATGTGGCCCAGGATGTCCGAGTCCCTGTCGCTCCCCATGACCAGCTGGGTGAGGTCGTTGGACCCGATGGAGAACCAGTCGCAGTACTCGCAGAACTTGTCGGCCATGAAGATGTTGACGGGGACCTCGGCCATGAAGTAGAGCTTGAAGTCGTTGCAGCGCCTGAGGCCCACCGACCTCATCATGTCGGTGATCTCCTCCACCTCGTCGATGGTCCTGACGAAGGGCAGCATCATGTTGAGGTTCTTCAGGCCCAGCTCGTCCCTGACCTTCTTGATGGCCCTCAGCTCGCACATGAACGCCTCGCGGTAGTTGTCGGAGACGTACCTGGAGCATCCCCTCCATCCGATCATGGGGTTGTCCTCGTTGGGCTCGTAGTCGGCGCCGCCCTTCATGTCGCGGTACTCGTTGGTCTTGAAGTCGGAGGTCCTGAGGATGATGGGCCTGGGGTAGAACGCCCTGCAGACCTTGGCCAGGCCCTCGGCGAGCTTGTCGACGAGTTCGTCGGCCCTTCCGTCGTCGATGACCGCGCAGGGGTGCTCCCCGATGTAGTTGGTGAAAAGGAACTCGCTGCGCATCAGACCCACGCCGTCGCACTGGAGCTTGGCGATCTCCTCGGCCTTGGCGGGCATGGACATGTTGACCATGACCTTGGTCCCGGTGATGGGGACGTACTCCGCCGCCACGGCGGTGGCCGCGGAGGCCCCGCCGGACCCCTCTCCGGAGGAGGTCTTCAGGATCCCCTTGTACACCGTCCCGGTGGTGCCGTCGACGGTGACGTCCATGCCGTCCTTCAGGATCTCGGTGGCGTTGCCGGTGCCGACGACGCAGGGCGTCCCCAGCTCCCTGGAGATGATGGCAGCGTGGCAGGTCATTCCCCCCTCGTCGGTGACGATGGCGGCGGCCCTGCTCATGGCGGGGACCATGTCGGGCATGGTCATCTCGGTGACCAGGACATCCCCCTCCTTGACGGCGTCCAGGCTCATGCTGGTGTCGTAGACGACGACCTTGCCCGTGGCCAGACCGGGGCTGGCGCCGAGGCCGGTGGCGATGATGTCCTCGCTGCTGGCCGAGGTACCCACGGATTCGTTGGTGGCGGAGTTGCCGGTGGCGGTGATGGGCCTGGCCTGCACGATGTACGTCTTGTCGTCCTCCACGCACCATTCCATGTCCATGGGCTTCTCGTAGTGGATCTCGATCTGCCTCCCGATCTCCGCGATCTCCTGGATGCGGGCGTCGGGGATCTTCTGGGCCTTCACCATGTCCTTGGGCATGTCCTCCCTCACCACCCCTCCCTCGGGGCCGCGGACGTACTTCCAGGACTGGTTGGATATCCTCTTCTTGAGGATCTCCATCTTCTGCTTGTCGACCACGTAGGTGTCCGGCGTCACCTCTCCGCCGACGATGGCCTCGCCGAGGCCGTACCCGGCCTCGATGACGATCTGCTTGGCCCCGCTGTTGGGGTCCACGGTGAACATGATCCCGGAGAACTCGGAGTTGACCATCCTCTGCACGACCACGGCGAGCTTGACGTCCCCGTGGGCGAAGCCCTGCTTCTCGCGGTAGGCGATGGCCCTGGCTGTGAAGAGCGACGACCAGCACTTCCTGATCTTGTCGAAGAGGTCCTCCTCGTCCTTGACGTTGAGGTAGGTCTCCTGCTGCCCGGCGAAGCTGGCGTCGGGGAGGTCCTCGGCGGTGGCGCTGGACCTGACGGCGACGAATCCGGTCTTCCCCTTGGGGAAGAGGATCTTGTAGCGGGACACCACCTCCTTCTTCAGGTCCGCGGGGATCTCGCACTGGTCGAACATGGCCCTGATGTCCTGGGACGCCTGAGCCAGGCTGTCGTCGGAGGTCCTGTCTATGCCCTCCAGTGCCTTCTCGATCTTACCGATGATGTCCGCGCTCTGGATGAAGTAGTCGTATGCGGCGGTCGTCAGGACGAACGCCTCGGGGACGGGGAAGCCGGCGTTGGTGAGCTCGCCGAGGTTGGCCCCCTTCCCTCCGACGATCGGTATATCTTCCACATGCAGCTCGTTTACATCGACAATCTTCTTATCCATGGGAATCCCCGCGAATGCAAACAGGTTTGGAGGCTCTCGGCCACTGTCCTTCTGTATCCCTTACGTCATTTAATTGTTAGTGGTGGACCCCCCGGGACGCCCCGATCCATCGGTTGCGGATTCAGACGGAATGCCTTCGATATCCGTAGAGTTCTCTACGAATAATAGGAAAAAAAGGCTTAAGAATTCCAAAATCAGAAAAAAACCTCTCGGATACTACAAAGGGTTTAAATCGACGTCGCCATACGGACATCCAGTGGTACTAATGCACATGGAAATATGTTGGCATGGTAGGGGCGGACAGGGTCTCGTCACAGCGAACGAGATCCTGGCCGAGACCGCCATCGCCGCGGGCATGTACGTCAAGGCCTTCCCCGAGTTCGGGCCGGAGAGGATGGGTGCGCCCATCAAAGGTTTCACGAGGATCGCCGACACCCCTGTCAGGGTCCACAGCCAGGTCTACGAGCCGGACGTCGTCGTCATCATGGACGGCACCCTCGTGGGCAAGGTGGACGTCACGAGGGGCATCAAGAAGGACACGGTCATCCTGGCCAACTACACGGGCACGCCGAAGGAGCTCCAGGAAGCGCTGGGCACCGAGGCGGAGTGCCGCACCCTCGACGCCAACAGGATATCCATAGAGGAGATCGGCAAGCCCATGGTCAACACGGTCATGCTGGGTGCCCTCATCAGCTGCATCGGGATCGTTCCCTACGACAAGCTGGAGGACCAGATCACCAACAAGTTCGCCGGGAAGCTCTCCGACAAGGTCATCGTGAAGAACCTCTCGGCCCTCAAGAGGGGATACAAGGAGGTGCAGTGAAATGGCAATGGCAAACTACAACGAGCTGCCCATCGGAGGCCGCATCATCAAGGCCGGCAACTCGGAGAACTTCTTCACCGGCGACTGGAGGAGCTACGTCCCGGTCATCGACCAGGACAAGTGCATCGACTGCTACACATGCTGGATCTACTGTCCCGACAACAGCATCGTCTTCAGGGACGACAAGATGTCCGGCATCAAGATGAGCCACTGCAAGGGCTGCGGCATCTGCGCCAAGGTCTGCCCCAAGAAGGCCATCACCATGCAGGAGGAGTGAGGATGACGCACGACATCGCCATAAACGGAGACAACGCCGTCGCGCTGGCCTGGAGGCAGATCGACCCCGACGTGTGCGCGGCGTACCCCATCACCCCCCAGACCATCATCGTCGAGAAGTTCGCCGAGTACGTGGCCAACGGGGAGGTCACCACCGAGTTCGTGTGCGTGGAGTCCGAGCACTCCGCCCTCACCCTCTGCACGTCCTCCGCCTCCGCGGGGGCAAGGACCTTCACCGCCACGGCGTCCCAGGGCCTCGCCTACATGTGGGAGATGATGCCCATCACCGCCGCCATGAGGGTCCCGCTCATCATGGCCGTGGCCAACAGGACGGTCTCCGGACCCCTGAACATCAACAACGACCACGGCGACGCCATGTCCGCCCGCGACTGCGGATGGATCCAGCTGTTCTCCGAGAACGTCCAGCAGGCCTACGACAACTCGATCATCGCCCCGAGGATCGCGGAGCACCACGAGGTCCAGCTGCCCTGCCTGGTCAACCTGGACGGGTTCATCCTCACCCACGCCATCGAGAGGATGACCATGGTGGACACCATGGACGTCAAGCACTTCGTCGGGGACTACGAGCCCCTGTACCCGCTGCTGGACATGAAGCACCCCGTCTCCCACGGCAACATGGACGGGCCCGACTACTACTACCCGCACAAGTACCAGTCCGTCCTGGCCATGAACAAGGCCATCGAGGTGGCCGAGGAGGTCTTCAGGGAGTTCGGCGAGATGACCGGCAGGGAGTACCACCTGGTGGACGAGTACATGTGCGACGACGCCGAGTTCATCGCCATCATCCTCGGGTCGTCCTTCGGCACCATGAAGGAGACCGTGGACGAGCTGCGCGAGATGGGCATCAAGGCCGGCTGCGCCATGCCCCACCTCTACAGGCCCTGGCCGGAGGAGGCCCTCGCCAAGGTCATGAAGGGCAAGAAGGCCGTCGTCGTCTTCGACAAGCACCTGAGCATCGGAGCCTACGGGCCGATGTTCCCCGAGGTCGTCACCGCGGCCGCGGACCTGGACTCCATGCCCAGGATGTACAACGTGATCTACGGGCTCGGAGGCGCCGACGCCACCGTGGCCGGATTCAAGAAGATGATGGAGGAGGTCTCCGAGGGGAAGGCCGCCAAGATCACCTATCTGGGGGTGAAGGCATGACAACGCTGTCTCTCAAGGAACTCAACAAGATGCCCGTCAGGCTCGCCAGCGGGCACAGGCTCTGCGCCGGGTGCGCCGAGTCCATCATCGCCAAGCAGATCATGATGGGGACCACCGACCCGTTGGCCGTGTCCCTGTCCACCGGATGCTTCGAGGTCTCCACCACGGTGTTCCCCTACACCGCCTGGAACACGCCCTACATCCATACCGCATTCGGCAACGGGGCGGCGACCTGCGCAGGTCTGGAGACGGCGTACAACGCGCTGAAGAAGAAGGGCAAGATCAAGGGCGACATCAAGTTCATCAACTTCGCCGGGGACGGAGCCACCTACGACATCGGGCTCCAGGCCCTGTCCGGGGCCATGGAGAGGGGTCACAGGATGATGTACGTCTGCCTGAACAACGAGGCGTACATGAACACCGGGATCCAGAGGTCCTCCGCCACCACCATGGGGGCCTCCACCACCACCTCCTGGGCGGGATCCGTCCAGCCCGGGAAGAAGGAGTTCTCCAAGGACATGACCGAGGTCATGGTCGCCCACAACATCCCCTACGTCGCCCAGGTCTCCCCCCACAACTGGAGGGACACCGTCACCAAGGCCTCCAGGGGATTCGCCGCGGACGGACCCAGCTTCATCAACGCCATCTCCCCCTGCCCCAGGGGATGGAGGTTCCCCACGGACGCCACCATCGAGATGGCCCGCCTGGCCGTGGAGACCTGCGTCTGGCCCCTCTACGAGGTCGTGGACGGCAAGTACGAGCTGACGGCCGAGAGCGCCAGGATCGCCGACGGCAAGGTCGAGAGGAAGCCCGTCATGGACTGGCTCACCTCCCAGGGGAGGTTCAAGCACCTCCTCCAGGACAGGTGGGAGCCCATCGTGGAGACCATCCAGG